>CAJQOE010000086.1 GCA_905479885.1 uncultured Rickettsiaceae bacterium
AGCAGCAATTCTATTTTCAAGTTCTGCAATAGCAATAGTATTAGCTATGCTATTCTGAGCAATTAAACTTTGTTTTTGATTATAAAGATCAAGAAGAGCAGGGTCATTGGCAAGTAGCTCTTGTTCACGTGCGGTAAATATTTCTTTTACCGCTTTTGTGTTGTTAATTAAGGCTAGTTCTGAGTTTGCATATTGAAATAGCTCTCGAAGCTCTTCAAGATCCGTTTCAAATATGTCATCAAAATCATACACAGATAGAATATCAATACCTTGCGCTTCAAGAGCAGTAATTATTTGAAAAGCTTGGTTTAAAAAAGCTTCTGCTTCTTGAGGGTTTACCCCTTCGCTTGCTGCGTCTGCTTTTGCTATTGTTATAAATTGGGTTTGAAGTTCGCCACCTTTTAGCAAATCATCCAATAATAACCTTTGAGTCGCTGTATTTAGCTTGATATTATCTTGCTTAGGATTAATAGCGCCTGTCGTTATCTGGTTTTTTGTGAATTGCTCTAATGTAGAAAAATTATAATGATTTGCTTGAAAAGTAAAATCATTATTTCCATTGTAAACTAGATCTAAGACAGCCGCTTGTGCAATTTCTGACGAAATGATAGCTGACGATAAAACTGTAGTTAATAGTAACTTTTTGTTCATTATTAATACTCCTTATAAATGTTAGTTATATTTTTTCTTGTTACTTAATACAGTATAATTAATAGCTTTGCAACTAATCAACAAATAAACAAAACAATTTAATAAAAAGAAATGCTTATCTTGTTGTAATTATTTTTTATGGCCATTTTACTTCGGGTGGGAGGGACATTAATATTGCTTCTACATTACCGCCCGTGGAGAGACCGAATGTAGTCCCGCGATCATATAACAAGTTAAATTCAACATAGCGTCCGCGTTTTATTAGTTGATGTTCGCGCTGTTTATTATCCCAGTTTAGGTACATTTTGTTACGCACTATTTGTGGATATATTCCTAGAATAGCACGCCCTACATCGCGCGTGAAGGCAAAATCATCAGCAAAATTATTTGCTAAATAATCATAAAAAATCCCTCCTATTCCGCGGGGTTCGTTGCGGTGTTTTAGGTAAAAATACTCATCGCATTCTTTTTTGAATCTAGGATAATAGTCTGAATCATGTTGATCGCAAGCTGCTTTAAATGCATTATGGAATATTTCTGTTTCTGTTTGGTCTTCATACATAGGTGTTAAGTCAGCCCCACCACCAAACCAGCTTTTAGATGTTTCGATATAGCGAGTATTAAAATGTACAGCAGGCACTAGAGGCGAGCACATGTGCGCTACCATTGATACACCTGTTGCAAAAAATCTAGGATCTTCCTCGGCACCAGGTATTTTTTTTCTAAACTCTTCCGAGAATTCTCCATGTACTGTCGAGATATTCACGCCAACTTTTTCAAAGACATTTCCGTGCATGATCGACATAATGCCGCCACCACCGCCTTCTCGATCCCAAGTGTTTTGTTTGAATTTTCCTGGGGTGATGTTTTTTTCTTTCGCGAATTCTAATTCTATGTTTTCAAAAGCTGCGCATAAATCATTGCGTAATTCTTCAAACCATTTAGTTGTTAAAGTTCTCATATTCATTACCATGCATTTTTAATAATCAGAGGCCAGTGGTAAGGTCTTATTACCGCTAAATCAAAGCGTATATCATAATTTGTATATTGTAAATTCTGAGCTAAAAATAATTCGGCCGCGCGTTTGATGCGCATTTGTTGGTCTTGCGATATTATTCCTTCATGCAGCCCATTTTTGCGTGCTTTTACTTCGATAAATACTAGTTGTTTGCCGCGCAGAGCTATTAAGTCAATTTCACCAACATAGGTTTTCCTTCTTTGGTGCAATATATTGTAGAAGCGTATTTTATATAATATTAAGACGATATATTCAGCGAGTATACCTAGTCTATATTTCTTCATATTTTCTTTAAGTTGGCGTCTAGTAATTTCCTTATATCATGACGCATAAAGTGGATAGTTATTAAGAACATACCTGAAGTTAGCATGATGTAAAAGGCTGGCGCATAATGCATTCCAGTGATTTCTAGTAGCCAGCGCGAAATTGCTGCCGAAGTGCCGCCAAATAAGGCGATGCCTAAATTATAACTAAATGCTACGCCCGAAAATCTTTGCTCGGGTGTAAATAGTGAGATAATGAATATATAAGCAGTGCCGGCGATAGATCCGCCAAGCATAGCCAACATGGTAAGTGCTATTATTTGCCTCCATGTGTCTTCACAGGACATTAACAATAAGGTCGGTAAAGCTAGCACAAATATAGCAATAGCAGCATAGGTTATCATTCTGAATCTTCCTATGTGGTCGGAAATGTAACCAGATAAAGGCATGCTCAGCATCATTACAATTGCAGAATAAGCTAAATATGATCGCGCTGTGGCATCGTCAAAATGCAAAACATTACAATGGTAAATATTGATATAAGTTTTAATTAGGTACACAACGCTGCTTGCACACGCGCCAAGGACAAATGTGATAAACATTGATTTTTTGGCCGTTTTAATCACATGAAAAAATGGTGATTTTAATGTTTGTTTTTTCTCCGCTAGCATTGTAAATATTGGTGTTTCGGCCACTCTTAGTCTAAAGTAAAATCCAACAATTCCCATCACTCCACCAAGCATAAAAGCTAGTCTCCATGCGAATTCAAGATCTGGTATCAAGGTAGCAAATAAAATGCCGATTAAAGTAGCAAATAGTGTGCCTGCTATATTTGAGGCATGCACTATGCCAGCAGTAAAGCCTGGCCTTAAATGTTGATAATGTTCTAAAATAAATATTGCCGCTCCCGCACCTTCGCCACTAATACATAGACCTTGGATTAGGCGCATTATTACTAGGATTAAGGGGGCTAAATAGCCTATTTGAGAGTAATCAGGGATAAGGCCGATGCTAAATGTGGGGATGGTCATGCCGAGCATAGAGGTAATAAGCGAAACCCGCCTACCATGCCTATCGGCAATATAGCCAAAAATTATGCCTCCAATTGGGCGTGTGACAAATCCAACTGCAAAAACTCCTAGGCTTGATAACACCTGCACTACTTCGTTATCACCAGGAAAAAAAGCCTTGCCTATAGCAAGCGAAAATACGGCATATACCGTAAAATCATAATATTTCAGGACATTCCCTGAAATCGCAGATAGAAAAATGGATCTACGTTTGCTCATTTAGCTTAGTCCTAATTATGTATTAATGTTCAGGATTATAATGAACAAAAAGCATTTGTGAAATAAAATTTGGATTATTTTTAAATTAATCTAGATGAGATAGCTAGATATCGAAGTCAAATTTACTATCTACATAGGGTTCACGTACTAGTGTGAATTGCCACCAAACTTTATTATTAGGAATGAATCCATGGTTTTGCATAGACTCTCTTAAAAATTTACGGTTAGCCTGAGTTTGTAATGGAATAGATTCATTGGCATACTCGGAGAGAGGGTCAAATAAATCATATGAGGTGCCCATATCCACGCTGCGATCATTCATGTAAACTAAATCTTTTTGATGTTTGTAAGATTTTTTTTGCTTTTTACAAGGTGAGCGTAAGCTTTCTTCTAACGGTATGATGCTGACATCCACTGTGCTGCCGCGCGCATGGGCAAATTTGTCTTTAATATAACCAACTTTTAATAAATCTACCTTAGTTAAATTAGGGTAATATTCATTTTTATTAATATTGTTCTTCTTATCTAAAAGCCATGCTTCAAGATGCTTATAAGTTTTTTGTGGATGATATGCATTATACACTACCAAAGAATAGCCGTACATAACAAGATCTTCCTGTACGTTACGCAGCGCCTCTGCCGCCTCTGCTGTCAGAACTGCACGTTGCCCACTGCATCCTTGAATTGGCTCACCAATGAGGTTTTCATTTTGATGATATCGCAAATTAACAATGATTGAAGGGTCAATATCATTTAGATAAACAAAGCCACCAGGTAATTTAGGATCGCCTGTTTTTGCGCTAACGTTAAGGCTCAGGAGGCTTAATAGGCTTATTATTACTAGTTTTTTTATATTTAAATTCATCTAAAACTTCGGATATCTGCTGCATGTTAGTATAAATTAGAGGATAAGAATTAATATTTCGTTACTGCAAGTGAAAAGTGGTAGTTCATAACCTAAATTTTAAGTGGTAGAGGCGATATTAAGGGTTCAATATTATTAGTCACCACTAGGCAATATTACTAAGTTTATTCTTTCTTAAGCTTACGGCTAATAAGTCTAGAAAATTACTCAATATGGATAATTTGAGGTTCTTATAAATCATGTATATATAATATTATGACAATTATACTACAGATTAAAAGCGTAGAGAAAACAAAGTTGTTAAGTAATTGGTTATTAATTAGTAACCACATAGACTAATTAATTCAGTGTATCTGTAGTTGTATGTTAAATGGTCGAATATTCGGTGTGTTTTTTTAACGGGCTGTAATTAGTTTTTCGGCTGTATCGTAAAAAGATCAGAAATAAATAATAAATTCAAAGGATTATATAATGATGACAAATAAAAACAAAAAAACTTTCCTGAAAAATTTCCTAACAACAGCCTCAGCTTTTGCCGTAATAGTTGGCGCCAGCGCGGATGCGATGGGAGCAGCGGCGGCAAGAAAGACGTCTGGAAATCCAGCTGCAGCTGCAGTTCTTAGCACGGGCGCTGGTTTTAGTGGAGGGGGCGGGGCGTTTGTTGCTGGATCAACTCTTGAGTTTGCTGTGGCCAAGGATGTAGATATGGATATTCCTGGCGTTAATATTTTAGCTGTGGATGTGCATGGTCAGAATCTGGCAGGCGGAGGTAAATATTTCAATATTTCAGAAAATGCTAGTATTGGTTCAATAGTAGATCTTGGCGCGGCAGGTAATGCTTTAGCCCTTCCAGCGGCAGCGAATAAAGCGCAAATAAAATACGCCGCTGTAAAAACGCTTACGTTAGATGGTAAAATAAGTGATGCTGTAGGTTTTGCTGCTGCTGCTTCTAATGCTCCTGTAGATAATTACTCAGCATTAGGAGAAATTGATTTTAATGGCCAGGTGGCACCTACATTATCTATCAATGCTAATTCTGGTAATGCTATTACTCTTGATAATGCTAGCATAGCAAATGGCGCTGGTAATGGTGCAATACTTGATGTTAAGACAAACTTAATTGTAAAAGATGCTTCATTTGCAACGATTGATAAGATAGATTTGACAGCGGGCAAGAGTTTAATAATTGATGCTGGTCAAAATGATATATCTACCACAGCTACTTCTGTTTATACGTTTGGCAATGGTGATTCGACTTTAGCTTATAATGTTGATCTTAGAGGCGGTGCTAAAACAATAGATTTTTTGAATCACGTTGTCGATAAAGGTGGAGTTGCAGATGAGAATTTTACAATTTCTTTCGGTGCTGTTGATGCCACTAATTCTGGCAAGGCCCTTACTATCGATGCTTCTGGTGTTGCTAAAGCTATCGGTACAAATAATACAAAACGTGCAAAAGAGCTTTCGTTAACAGGAACAGAAAATATAACTTTTTCTGCTAATATTGGTGTATTTGCAAAAAATATTAAACAAGCTGGTACTGGTGAAACGACTTTCACTAATCTTATTGATTCTGGAGCTGGCAGTACTCTAAACTTTACAGCAGCTGGTAAGATTAAGTTTGCTGGAGTTGGAAATAATGCTATTGCAGCAGCTGATTTTATAGGTCAAGATGGTACTATTACTCTTGAAGACGGAGCCGATTTTCAGGGGAGTATAGATAGTACAGTCGCTAGTGCCGGTGATTTGGTAGTTGAAGGTGATACAACGGTGACAGGTGCAGTTGGTGCAACTAAGGCTCTAAACCTTGTAAAATTAGATGGTGCTAATGGCAAAACAGGAATATTTACTGCTCAAGTAAAAACGAATAAACTAAACCTTTCAGCAGGCGCTGATGCACAATTTAACGGCGGTGCAGTAATTGGTAAACTAACAATAGGTAATGATAACTCGCGTGTTAAGATTGCTAATGCAACAACAGTCGAATTCACTGGTGCTGAGAATGTAACCTTTAAAGGTGGCGAGATGATATAGTATTTGATGGAAACGATTCACAGTTGAAGTTTAATGCGGTGGGTGGTAAACAGTTGGTAGTTAATATTACTGACGCAGCTTTAAATACAGGCGCTAATAGCAAAGGTATAATAACATTACATACTGATGGTGACGATGGTGCTTTAGCGCCAGTTAGTTCATCAATGACAATCACAGGGAAGGCTCTTGGTAAAGCTAATACTTTAAAAGAAGTGGCGATTACTGGTGATAAAATTGTTAAAGTACAAAATGTAGGCATTAATACCGATCTATTGAGTATAGCAGCAGGAAGCACCTTAGAATATACTCCGACTGCGGATGTAAGTTTTAATAACGTCACTTTTGTTGATGCGGTTTCAACGCTAAAATTAGAGGCAGACGCGGCAGCTAGAATATTCACTATGAATGTGAATATTGATCCTGGAGGCAATGGGAAAGGTATTGTAGAACTTGCTTCTAATGGTAACTCTGCGACTTTAGATGGTAATGGTGGTGTTAAAACATTAGGTACTGGTGCTAATAAGATTGCTGTATTAAACATTACTGGTGCTAATCTAGGTATTATTACAGGTAATGTTAACCTTAGTAATGTAAATGAACTTAATATTAAAAACGGTGCTTCGTTACAGTCAAAAACTAATACCACTGCAGCAATCGCGGCGATAAATATCGGTGAAGCTGTTGTTGGTGCTGGTACTTTGGAAATTGATGCGAATGTAGCTGCTTACAACTTGTTGAATGGTACAGCAATTACATTTGCTCATGCTGATTCTTTATTGAAGCTTACTAATAGCGCTGCTGCTGATCGTATAGTTACTTTGAAGGGTAATGTTGCTCCAGGGGGAGGAGCTGACTTAACGGGTAAATTAGAAATAAATTCTGCTGGTACGCACAAATTAGACCTTGCAATTAATGCTGCCGAAACAATTGGTACAGATAAAACTCATAGACTAAAAGAATTGATTGTATCTGGTAATAAAGAGACTAAGATTGATGCAGCAATATTTGCAGAAACTATTACTATTAGTTCGACTGCTGATGTTATTTTTGATGGTGTGATTGATAGTGGGGCTGCTAGTACTATTAATGTTACGGGCGGTGGAGCTGGAACTCTTATAACTGCTAATGATAATATTACTGCTAAAACGCTAAATCTTAACAATCAAGAAAGAATTATATTGGCTACTAATGGTGTTGATCTAGATTTTAACAACATTTCCAATGGTGGCAATACTACATTAAATTTAGCTGGAACAAATACTTTGAATTTACAGGGAGTCAAAACAGTTAATCTTGCTCAAATCAATGCTATTGCTGTTGGTGGTGCTAAGGTGGCAACCTTAGGTGCAGGTACTTACAATGTAGCAGAGATTCAATTAGCGGATAATGCAGTTAACTCATTTTTAGATCTTGAAGATAATTTTGAATTAAATGGTGGAATTAATTTAACTGCTGGTGCTGCTGGTAATATTCGATTCTTAGGCAACGGTAAAGTCACCGGGAATCTTGGTTCGGCAGGTAATGCTGTTGGCGTAGTAACTGTTGCGGGTAATAGCACATTACAATTAGGTGGTGATGTGAATGCTACAAGTTTGAATGCAGACGCGGCAGATGCACAAAAGCTTAAGTTTATTAATGCCGCAGCAAAAACAGTAGCTGGTACGGTTGGTAACGCGCAACCGTTTGATCAAATCGAATTTGCAGGCGGTGGTAAACTGACTTTCGGTGCTGGTGATCTTACAACTGGACAAGAATTACATTTTAGTGCAGTTACTGAAGTTGTTACTAATAATTACGATTTAGGAGCAACAAACGTTACTAACGTAGCTGGAATCAATGGTAGTAAACTTACTGTGAATGTTGACCAGGTAATTACTGGTAACATTGGTACGGTAGGAGAGAAATTTGGTGAGTTGCATGTAGATGCAGCAGCAAACAAAAATGTATCTATAGATGCAGCAACTTTCTTCGCTGGTGTGACTGGTGCAAAGGCTAACGTTATTTTCAATACAGCGGGTGGTAGTTCTGTAAGTTACTTAGGTAAAGTAGGAACTAAAATTAACAATGCTAATTTTGGTGAAAACGGTACAGTGCTTGGCGAAGTACATGCAGAAACAATCGACGTACGTGCGGGTAAAACTGCAACGTTCAATGACGTGGTATTCGAAAGCACAGGCATGAAAATGCATGCTAATGACGCGCAAGCAGATTTTGCCGCAAAGGTAGCTCTAAAGGCACCAATCACAGCAAATGCGGCTGGTAATGGTGTAATCAACTTTACCGCTGGTGTTGTATTAAATCAGAGTGTTGGTGCTGACGGTGCTAGAGTAAATTCTGCAACTATAGCTGGTGACAGTACTATTAGTAACGATCTACATGCAGATGTTATTACTGTTGGTGCTCATGAACTAACCTTGACTAAGGATGCTACTTTTAATGGTGTAACTGGATTTACAGATACTACTTTGACTTTAGGCGCGCATGACCTGACTATGAAAGGCGGTGATACAACATTTAATGGTGCATCAACTATTAAAACCACAGTGGCTGGCGTTAATCTTGGTAATTTAGTAGCTGGCGCTGGTAGTAAAATAATATTAGTAGGCCCGAACACCCTTAAGGTAGAAGTGGATGATAAAGCTGCATTACCAGTAGATGGTCAAAACTTAAAGCTAATAGCAAAAGCTGATAATGGTGTATTGCAGGGGGATCCATCAAAAGTCACAGTAACGGCTACTGGAGCTTTCTCTAAGTGGACTCCGTCAATTGTTAACGGCGAATTTGTTCTAACTCAAGTTTCACAAATTCAAGAAGTGATAAGTGCAGCCATTGCAGAAGCGGGTTTGTCAGATGTTATTTCAGAAGAGGTTGCGCAAGCAATTGAAGATTATGAAAAAGATACAGCAGGTGAGGATTTTGCATTACAATTGAATCAGATGACAAAGCCTAATATTGCTGATGCAACAGCTCGTCTTACAAACACAACCAGCAATGAAGTGTCTGAAGTTAATTTAGGATTATTAAATGAAATTACCAATGTAATTTCTGGTCGTATTTCAGATATGGCTAATTTCTCTAGTTCAAGCTTTAGTCCTACCTCAACAAATGCAACGAGAGCAACTAATGTAAGTTCTGAGAACAGCTACATTTCAGGTGTTGCAGCTGGTGATGAAAATGATCGTTTTGGTGTATGGGCAACTCCATTCTACTCTAAATCTAAACAGAAGAAGCGTAGTGGAACTTCTGGCTTTAAGGCGGATTCTTATGGTGGAACATTTGGTTTTGACACCAAAGCAAACGATAACATGATCTTTGGTGCGGCATTTACCGCAATGAATACTGATATTAAGCATAAAGATTTTAAATCAGGTGATAAGACAAAGGTATCTACATACCTACTTTCTCTATATGGTTTGCACCAGTTTACTAATAATTGGTTTGGCCAAGGTGTGTTTAGTGTTGGTTCAAGCAGCGTTAATAACAAAGAAAATAGAAGAATTTCTAATACTCAGCTGGCAATTGCTGAGGGTAAATATAGTTCTATGACTTTTGCTGCTGAAGTACTTGCTGGATATAACCATATGGTTAATGATCAGTTTGTTGTAACTCCGATGTTTGGTTTTAATTATAATAGAATCAACGATGGTAGTTATATTGAATCAGGTGCTGCGGCTGGACCACAGCTTATGGAAGTAACGAAAAAAGCTTCTCAAAAGTTGGATATAGTTGGTGGTGTAAAAGTTGAAGCAAAGCCAGTTATGCTAAATGGCGTAGCAATAACTCCAGAGGTGCATGCATTTGTACGTCATGACGTTATAGGCAAAGGTGCAAAGGTTGATGCAAAAATAGCAGGCCTAAAATTGCTTCCAAGTGAAAAAGCTAAATTACAGAAAACTTTCTATGAAGTTGGAACTAGTTTAGATGCTTCATATGGCGCTATGGATTATGGTATTTCTGCAGATGCAACTTTTGCTAAAAAATACGTTGGTGTTCAAGCTGCACTTAAACTTCGCGTGAACTTCTAATATATTATCTATAGATAGAATCAAAGAATTGGACTTACTCATTAATTTGAGTGAGTCCTTTGATTTTATTAATTTTTCATTTCTAAGAGATTTATGAAAACTAGCATTGTCTATTAATATAGTACCTTAATTTTATGGCCAGAAAAGTAGCTCTTTTTAAAATTAATTCGATGAATAATGTAAGTCAACTTACTCCATAAATATGCCAAATTAACGCTGCTAGAGGCGTTGAGACCACGGTTAATTTGGACCTTAATATTATTATGCTATCAGAAAATTTACTTTCTATGAGGATAGCTTAAACCAAGATATTTGTTGTCTTATAAATGAGATAATAGCAATTTTTAGTAAACTGGATAACATATACATTTCACCTGGTTTTGCACTTTTTGAATCGTCTCAAGAATATACACAAAAAAACCTTGATGCGTTTAATTATTTTTTAGAAAAACATTTACCAAAGTACCATGATGCATATAACTCCCTTGAGTACACCCCTCCCCATAACTCAAAAGGCAATTATTATTTACTCAATGCTCAAGCTTCTATATATTCTATCTACCACGTTAAAACTAAATACAAACATTTATCTGAATTTTGCCAGTTTCAAAAATTCTTAGATATAATTCATTTGAACCTAGGGGTTATAGATTCGGTTGTATGTGAAATTGCAAAGTATGCTTTTGCAGAACCAAATTTTTTAAATCAAAACATTAGACAA
>CAJQOE010000087.1 GCA_905479885.1 uncultured Rickettsiaceae bacterium
GGCTTATCGATCTGGAAAAGATAAATTGTTTGGATTCTTTGTCGGACAAGTAATGAAAAAAACCGGCGGTAAAGCAAGCCCTTCTATGGTTAACGAATTATTGAAAGAGAAATTGTAGAATTAGAGAGAAAGAATGGAACAGATCAATAAATTACTAATTCTTTTAACAGGATTATCAATTGGTGCAATTATTTATATAGTAGTGTCGAGTAATGAGCTTTTTTCTAAAACTATAGTTGGCATGATGGATAATAAAAACGTGGTAGTTGCTCCGCATGCTTATAATGATTGTATGAAAATACTTATAGATCAGGTTAATAAAGAAAATAAACAAAGTGATTTTGATAGTATGAAATCTATCTGCTTCGGGCTGTTGGATAAAGAAACACCAATAGAAAAATAGAGTAAAAATAATGACTATTACGATTCATAAAAAAGATGATTTTGCTAAGATGCGTGTTGCTGGGAAGTTGGCGGCAGAGACGCTGGATTTTATTGCAGAATATGTTAATCCTGGGGTTACTACGGACCATTTAAATAGTTTGTGCCATGATTTTATTACCGAGCGTGGTGCAATTCCAGCTCCTTTGAACTATAAAGGCTTCCCTAAATCTATTTGTACATCTATTAATCATGTAGTTTGTCATGGTATACCATCTGAAAAAGTTTTGAAAAACGGTGATATTATAAATATCGATGTCACAGTGATAGTTGATGGTTGGCACGGTGATACTAGCCGTATGTATTATGTTGGCGAAGTTGCGGTTAAACCAAAGCGTTTAATACAGGTGACTTATGATGCAATGATGATTGGTATTGAAAAAGTAAAACCTGGCGCACATATTGGTGATATTGGGCATGCGATCCAAACTTATGCTGAGAAACATAATTATTCTGTAGTACGTGACTATACTGGTCATGGTATTGGGCGTATTTTCCATGACGAGCCAACTATTTTACATTATGGCAAGCCTGGTACTGGCCCTGTTTTAGAGGAAGGTATGTTTTTTACTGTCGAGCCAATGATTAATGCTGGTAAGTATGACACTATATTAAGTAAGTTCGATGATTGGACGGTGACTACGCGTGATAAATCTTTATCAGCTCAGTTCGAACATACTATTGGTGTTACAAAAGATGGTGCAGAAATATTTACCCTTTCGCCAAAACAACTTTTATATCCGCCATATTATGACTCAGGGAAATAAAAAAGAGCCCCCACATTACGTTGGACATCGTAAAAGGCTTAAAGACAAATTCTTAAAAGCAGATCCAGCAACTTTTAGTGATTATGAATTGCTTGAATTATTGCTGTTCCAATCTACACCTAGAAAGGATGTAAAACCTCTTGCTAAAAATATGCTTCAAGAGTTTGGAGATTTTAATCAGTTGATTAATGCTGAGCGTAAAAAAATCCTAGCAGTGGACGAAGCAACAGAATCTTCATTCTTGCAATTACGAATCATAAAAGAGCTGATCAATAGAGTTTTGCAAGACAATGTAAGAAATACTAATATAATAAGTTCCTGGTCTGCATTATTAGAGTATTTAAAATTTAATATGGGTTGTTTGAAATTAGAACAATTTAGAGTTTTATTTCTAAATAAGAAAAATATGCTGCTTGCCGATGAAGTAATGGCAACTGGTACGATTGATCAAACTCCAGTATATCCAAGAGAAATTGTCAAAAAAGCACTATTTCATGAAGCTGGAGCAATTATTTTGGTACATAATCACCCTAGCGGCAACTCAAATCCATCAAATTCTGATATTGATTTAACTACTCAAATAGTCAATGCTTGTAATACTATTAATGTTAGCGTGCATGATCATGTGATTATTGGTGCTGGGGAATATTATAGTTTTAAGTCGAATATGTTGTTATGAATTATATAATTAATTTAGGAATTCTTGGTGCCGTTGCTATGATCTGCTCGTTCATTTTAACGCGTATGCTCGTGTGTATTATGCCAAAATTTGGGATCGTGGATGTTCCAAGTAAAAGGCGAGCACACAAGGAAGCAACACCACGTGGTGGCGGACTGGCATTCGTATTAATTTTTTCAACTGCTCTACCGGTTTTTGAATATATAATGCGCGGTACTTATTCTGGTTCAGCAGATATATTACAAATTTTCTTGCCAATTAGCCTAATTTCTTTTTGGGATGATGTCTCGCATGTGAGGGTGCCACTACGCCTTTTAGTGCATGTGTTATGCGCTTCTTTAGCGGTTATGTGGCTAGTGCACCCTAGTACTATTTTGCATTATGAAATACCAATGAGTTTAGATTTAGCTATTGGCGCATTTGCTCTATTGACCTTCTTAAATGTATATAATTTTTTAGATGGTATAGACGGTATCACGGTAAGTGAATCTATTCATTTATCATGCACCATATTGCTCTTATGTGTTTTTAGATATGATATCATCCCAAATGTTGATATCATAATTATGATTGCTACTATCATTTTAGGCTGGTCAGTCGGCTTTATTTACTTTAATTGGCAGCCAGCAAAAATATTCCTTGGCGATGTGGGGAGTATAAGTATTGGTTTTTTGCTTGGAGTATGTCTGCTAACTATTGCATCTGCTAGTGCTAAATTGTTTGCTGCTTGTGTGATTGCAGCACTTTATTATATAGCTGACGGTGGCATGACTATTTTGATTCGATTGGTTAAGGGAGAAAAAATATGGGAACCACATTTACAGCATTTTTTTCAAAAAGCGGTGCGTAAAGGTCATAGTCATAAAGAGGTTGTGCAGCGTATTATGAAGTGTAATGTATTGTTGATGCTGTTCGCTGTTAATGCGTTATATTATCCGGTTTTATCTATTATTGCTGCCATAGTTATTGTAATGGTAACATTAATCCGGTCAATAATATGAAGCCAATTATTACAGAAGTTAATAAGCTAGTACATAATATATTTAAAAGACAGCATCCAATTTTGGCCGAAATAATTATTAATTGGGGCAAAATAGTTGGGGTAAAATTTTGTGAAAAAGCGATGCCTCTGAAAATTGTTACTAGCAAAGATGGCGGCAAGTTGATCAATATTTTATATATAAGTGCAGAAAATTCTAGTGTTTCAATGGAAATATCTTACCAACAAGAATTGATCATCGAAAGAATTGCTATATATTTAGGTTATAAAGGGATACATAAAATTAAGATGTTAGTAAGAGGATGATATGGATTTTGCTCAAGAAGTAGAAAAGATAATTTATAAAATAGCTGAAACTATTGAAGATTCAGATCCAGAAGGTACAATAGATGTAGATCTAAATGACGGAATCCTGACATTAGTTACAGATCGTGGTACATTCGTTATAAATAAACAAAGTGCGGCAAAAGAAATTTGGCTTTCTTCGCCAATTAGCGGTCCTTATCATTTTGCATTTAAAGAAGCAAAATGGAGCTCTAGGACTGGTGTTGAATTATTCGAAGTGTTAACAACAGAACTGCAAATCAAAATAGAAAGATAATATGATTAGTAATAATGTAAGATGCTTAGCGGGGTATGTAGCTAGTCATACTAAAAGTCTAGTTATAGTATTAGTATCGTTGCTTAGCGTATCTCTTGCGCTTTTATCTATTGGCTTCGTATTTCGAAAATTAGTTGATAATGGACTTAGCTCTAATCAGATAAGTGAAGTGCATAATTCTGTTTATTTAATTAGTGTGTTGATATGCGTCTTTTCGGTGGGCAGTTTTTTCCGTTCTTATTACATAAATGTTATTACAGTTAAAGTTATATCAAAATTAAAGTCAGATACATATAGCAATTTGCTTAAAGTAGGGTTGGTGCGTTTTGAAGATTTGAAAGTGGGTGACATTATTTCTCGTCTTGGGTCAGATATAGAAATAACAGGAAATTTGATTATTAACTTTCTTTCTTTCTTTGTCCGCAACTCCATCATGTTGTTTGGTGCAATAATATTAATGTTTATCCAGAGCCCTAAACTCTCTTTGCTAGTAGTTATAAGTGTTCCGGTATTGCTAGTTCCGCTGCTTAGATTAAGCAAGCATGTACGCAGGCTCTCTAGGATGGTTTTATCAGAACAAGGCAAGCTGGCAGCCAATATTGAGGAGAGCTTTGCAGGAGTTAGAACTTTGTATGCATATAATCAGCAAGATTTTGCAGCACAGCATTTTGACGATAAAATGAATGCCTATGTAAAGCATGCGAGCACTAGGCTGCGCCTTCGATCATTGTTTTTTGCCTTAGCTATTGTGATTATTGCGGGTTCTATTACTGCAGTGATCTGGATTGGAAGTATTGATATTATTGAAGGATCAATGAGTTCAGGTCAAATGATATCATTTATTTATTATGCTATAATTGTTGGTATGAGCGCTGGCGGTATAGCAGAATTATTTAGCGAATTGCAAGGACCACTCGCAGCTCTTGATCGAGTGATTGAGCTTAAAAATATGGAGCAAATCATGCAACCAGCAAAATTATCAAAACTCACTGCTAGTAATTATGCGATTAAATTTGATAAAGTAGCTTTTGCATACCCCTCAAGGCCAGATATTTTAGCTCTAGAGGAGATCTCGTTGGTAATACAACATGGCAAATTTACAGGAATTGTTGGTAAGTCTGGTTCTGGTAAAAGCACTTTGATGCAGCTATTATTAAAATTTTACCAGCCGCAATCCGGGATAATTACGCTTGGAGCTAAAGATATAAGCAAGTTACAAGATGTAGATATCCGCAGTAAAATAGCTTATGTAGAGCAATATCCAACAATATTTTCAGGTACGATTCGATCTAATATAGCTTTCTCTAACCCAACGGCTTCAAATAATAAAATAGAAAAAATTGCAAAAATTTGCGGCATATTAGAATTCACCAAAAATCTAGAGCAAGGTTTAGATACTGAAATTGGCGAAAGAGGGATACGTATTTCTGGTGGTCAAAAACAGAGGCTTGCGATAGCACGGGCGCTTTTATATAACCCAGAAATATTATTGCTAGATGAGGCTACAAGCGCCCTAGATAATGATAGTGAGAAAAAGATTTTGCAACAAATCAGATCTTTGATGGAAGGAAAAACTATAATCTCAATAGCGCACCGTATTTCATCTATTGAAAATGCTGATGAGATATTAGTCATCAACCAAGGAACGCTTGCAAGCGTTGGTACTCATTCCCAGTTGCTACGAAATTCAAAAATTTATAATGTTTTATACAAAGAACAAAAAAATTGAATAAGGCATAAGTAGCTTTTTGTTTGTAGTTCGTGGTCTAATATGCCAAACTAACATCTACATATAATTCAAAATCAGGAGATAAATTACTATGTATAAAAATATTTTATTAATTTCAAGTTTGATAATCACTTTATTTGCTTCAGTAGTTTATGCAGCAGAAACCTCTGAGACAGAAAATACCGAGCAGACAAGCGAGGATGCAGTGGCAGAAGAGAAAAAAGTCACTCTAGAAATTTCACAAATCTGGGCACGTAAATCTATGTCGCCTAATAATAATTCTGCAGCCTACATGAAAATTAATAATCCAACAGATCAACAAATTACAGTTATTGGTGCATCAGCTACTGCCGTTGCAAATAATGTAGAGTTGCATGAAAGTTTTGTTGATGATAAAGGCGTAAGTAGAATGACCTCTATTGACAAAATTGTCGTACCTGCAAGAAGCGAAATTGAGCTAAAACCAGGTGGTATGCATATTATGTTGTTTGACTTAAAAAGAAGCCTAGCAACTGGTGACAAATTCACTATAGATATCAAGATTGAAGGTATGGATCCTATGTCAGTTGAGTCAAGCGTTGAATAATTGCTTGTTCTAAATCTGATAAAGATTTGACTAGATTACTTTGAGCAAAGCACGGCAGCCCATACCTAGCTATATTTCTTAGGTATGGGCTGCCGTGCTTTATTGTATTGGTGTGTACTAATCTAAGTTCTTATTCTTAATTTAGGCTTAATGATTTTTTTCATTTATTGCTTCTATAGCTGCAAAGGCTGCTACTTTTAGTATATCTGATGCTGATGATCCCATTTGCACAATTTGTACAGGATATTCAAAACCATTAAGGATAGGTCCAATGAATATACCACCGGCAAGTTCTTCTAGTAAATTAGTAGATATTGCGGCTGAGTGTAGACCTGGCATAATCAAGATATTTGCAGGGCCGGTAAGTCTACAGAACGGGTATAATTTTTGTAAATGTGGGTTTAACGCCACATCCACTGTCATTTCACCATCATATTCAAAATCTATATTCATACTATCTAGTTTGGTCACAGCATCTCTTACTCTGTGTGTCTTGCTTCTTTCTGGATTACCAAAATTAGAAAATGATAGAATAGCAACGCGTGGTACAAAACCCATGGCTTTGGCTGTTTTAGCCGTTTGTATGGTGATTTCTACTATATCTTCAGCTTGGGGGAATTCACAGGCTGTATTGTCAGCAATTATAATATTATGCTTATGAGAGAGCATAATAGAATAGCCCATGATGCGTTTATTTTTCTTAGGCTTGATCACCTTGCAAATATCGTCCAAGCTATTATAATAGCTTTTTGTAATACCAGTCACCATAGCATCTGCATCTCCGCATGCTATCATACAAGCAGAAAATACATTGCGATCTACTTTAACCATGCGAGCACAATCTCGGTATAAATAGCCTTTGCGTTGTAGCTTGAGGTACAATGTATCAATATATTTGTTAAGGTTAGGGTTAATAGCTGCGTTCATAACCGTTATGTCATTTAAATTGTAGCCTTCACCCATGGCTTCAACTTTTGGATTGATTTTTGCGTGTCTACCAACGATAATTGCCTTACCGTAATGTTCATCACGCATCATCATCGCTGCTTTAATAACTTCTTCCTCTTCGCCTTCTGCAAAGATAACTCTCTGAGGCTCTGCAAGTTTGATTCGGTCGTAAATAAAGTGCATATATGTTGAAGTAGGGTTTAATCTGCTTGCTAATGCGGCTCTATATTCTTTAATGTTTAGTTCGCTAATTTTGGCAACTCCCGTAGCAATAGCTGCTTCAGCTACCGCAACTGGTATTGTAGTTATCAGCCTTGGGTCAAATGGCACCGGAATTATATAATTAGGGCCAAAAGATTTACGTCCAGCTCCATACGCCCTGTAAACTTCACCAGGTACAGGCTTTCTTGCTAGATTTGCTAATGCTTCGGCAGCGGCTATTTTCATTTCTTCATTAATGCAAGTAGCCCTTACGTCCAGAGCGCCTCTAAAAATATAAGGAAAGCCCATGACATTGTTGATTTGGTTATCATAGTCAGAACGGCCAGTAGCAATAATTGCATCACCACGTACAGATTTTATTTCTTCTGGCGTGATTTCCGGGTCAGGGTTTGCCATAGCAAAGATAATAGGAGAAGAGGCCATAGAAGCTACCATTTCTTTGGTAACAGCTCCTTTGACCGACAAGCCTAAGAATACGTCTGCGCCTTTTATGGCCTCTGCTAAGGTTCTGTGTTTAGTATCAACAGCTTTCTCTTCTTTCCACTTGTTCATACCATCGGTACGACCTTTATAGATCACTCCTTTAGTATCACATAATATGACATTATTTTTTTCGACTCCAAGCAAGATTGCCAAATTTATGCACGCCATCGCAGCAGCGCCTGCGCCGTTAACTACAACTTTAATTTTTGACATATTACGCTTGGTTAAGAATACCGCATTAATTAGCCCAGCTGCTGTGATAATTGCTGTTCCGTGTTGGTCATCATGGAAGACTGGTATATCCATTAGTTCTTTTAGTTTCTCTTCGATAATAAAGCATTCAGGTGCTTTGATATCTTCTAGGTTAATCCCACCCCAACTCGGACCCAAATACTTTACCGCGTTGATAAACTCTTCCGGATCAGTGCAATCTACTTCTATATCAAAACAATCAATATCAGCAAATTTTTTAAATAGTACAGCTTTACCTTCCATTACTGGCTTAGATGCTGCTGCGCCGATTGCTCCTAGTCCTAGCACTGCTGTGCCATTTGTAATAACTGCAACTGTATTCCCTTTGGCTGTATATTTATAAATATCATCAGGGTTTTTTGCTATTTCTAGGCAAGGTGCAGCTACTCCAGGTGAGTAGGCAAGCGCTAAGTCATGCTGAGATGCAAGCGGCTTAGTGGGTTTAAGAGCTATTTTCCCAGGGCTGCCTTTTTGGTGGTATTCTAGAGCTTGTATGTATTCTGGTGATTGAGTTTGGTCTTTATCCATAATATTTTTTGATAATTATATTTAGTCAAGGATATACACAAGTAGTGACAATGACAAGATTGAAAAGATAGTTGTAAAAGTTATAATGGAAGACATTGTTTCTGGGTCTCCTCCAAGCTGTCTAGATAAAATGTAAGAAGAGCTCGCGCAAGGTAAGCAACTAAAAAGTATACCAACAGATCTAGCGGTTCCAGTAATGCCCATTAACCAAAGTACAATAAAGGTCACTATAGGCATTATTATTAGTTTTACACAGCTGGTGAACGCAATTTGTTTAAAATATTCTGGCTGTATTTTTATTTTAATTCCTGCGCCGACAATTAACATCCCTATAGTAAGAGCAGAAGTGGCAAGATTATGAATGGTTTTTTCAATACCTATATTTAATGTCAGATCTAAATAATTAAAAATTACACCGCCTAGACTGGCTATAATGAAAGGGTTAGTGACAATTGATTTTACCATTAATATAAAACTTTTTCTTTTTGTTAGGCCTTCACCTTTCGGTATATAATGGGTGAAAGACATGACGGCAGTGATATTTGTTAAAATTAGTAGATAGGGCGAGATAGCCGCAACGATAGTTAAACCTTCTTTGCCAAATAAAGCAGCCCCAAGGGCAAAAAATATATAATTATTATATCTGGTAGCACCTTGAAAGACAGAGGTGAATTGTACGCGGCTATATGGTCGTCTTGTTTGGTAAAGTACTAATGTTATTGAGACAATTAAAATTGATGTTATAAGTGCCGTTGTTAACCTAACAAACTCAGAAGAGTTTAAGTCCATTTTTGCGCTATATTCAAATAGCACAGTTGGGAATAAGATATAAAAAGATAATTTTTCTAGTCCGCGCCAAAATTCATCTGAGGTAAGCCATTTTCTCCTTATTACACTCCCTAAGAGCGCGATAAGAAATATTGGTAAAACGCTATAAAAAACATTATACATAATAGAATAAAATCTTACGAGTTATTGTTGGCCATGATAGCAACTTAGAGCAAAAGAATCAAGAAATCTTATAAAATACTTATACTTCTTAATCTTTTTCTAGCTTTTAATAACAACTGTATTGGCTAGTTTGTCGTGCAGAGCAATACCTCGTTTGCTAAATAGTGTCTGAACGAAAAGGCTTGAAGGTATTATATTTACTGACATACAGGGCATCTTTGTACTACGAGTTTTGAGTCAAATATGTTATAATCGAGGTATTAAACCTTTGAAGGTGGCGTAAGTTGGTTACTCTCCT
>CAJQOE010000088.1 GCA_905479885.1 uncultured Rickettsiaceae bacterium
GTGAAGCTGTTATGCTGTAATCTAATTGACGCAACGAACCAGCTGCAGAATTCCTTGGATTAGCAAACAACGCCTTGCCTTCTGCTGCTTGTCGAGCGTTTAATGCCTCAAAATCTTGTTTTTCAATATAAATTTCTCCTCTGACTTCTAGTAAAGCAGGAGCGTTTTCTATAAAATGCGGAAGATTCTGGATAGTCTTAATATTCTGCGTAATATTTTCTCCTACGTAGCCATTACCGCGAGTTGCGCCAGTTACTAGCCGACCATTTTCATAAGTAACTGAGAATGAAACCCCATCAATTTTAGGCTCACAAAAAATCTGAGGGAAATCTTTAATAGATAAGAAGCGCTTAATCCTTTCAACAAAATCATACACATCCTCTTCAGAGAAACAATTACCTAGCGACAGCATAGTTTGCTTATGTGTATATTTAGAAAATTTATCCTGCAGGGTGCTGCCGACAGTTTGCGTAGGGCTATTGCTCTTAACAAATTCTGGAAATTGCTCTTCTAATTTCTGCAATCTGTAAAAAAGCTGGTCATACTCAGCATCAGAAATTGTAGGCGCGTCATGCAGGTAATACTCCTCATTATATTTTTTGATCAGCTCCGCTAACTCTTTAATTTCCGCTTCTTTATTCATACTATATCTAACCCGATATCAACAGACGGAGCAGAATGAGTAATTTTACCAATAGAAATCATATCCACACCAGTTTTGGCTATATTAGTGAGCCCTTTGCTACTACTCAGGAAGAATTATTAAAAGTCCTGGAAGGTTTTGGGTTGCAAATAAATCCTTTGCAAAAAAGGGCAGTAACTCTGCAAGAAATTTTTGAGTTTTATAATGAGTTGATTGCAACAAGAGATCAGCTGAAATACGAAATTGATGGTGTAGTATATAAAGTCAATGATTTCGCTATGCAGGAAAGGTTAGGTTTTATTGCTCGCAGCCCACGTTTTGCTATTGCACATAAATTCCCAGCGATGCTAGCTGAAACTAAATTACTAGATATTGTAGTGCAAGTAGGGCGAACAGGTGCCTTAACACCGGTTGCACAACTAGTGCCAGTGCAGGTTGGCGGCGTGCAAGTATCGCGTGCTACTTTGCATAATTTTCAAGAAATAGAGCGTTTAGATATTAGAGTTGGTGATACTGTAATACTGCACCGCGCGGGAGATGTGATCCCTAAGGTTACTGCTATTAATAAAGAAAAAAGACCAGTTGAAGCTAGAGGATTTGTATTACCAACTAATTGCCCATCTTGTGCATCAAATTTACATATTGACCCGGTAGATGTTATTGTAAGATGTGATAATGGTTTGAATTGTCCAGCGCAGCTAGGCGCTTCGATTAAGCACTTTGTTTCAAAAAATGCTATGAATATCGATGGGCTCGGAACAAAGCAAGTAGAGTTTTTACTAGAAAAAGGTTTGATCAATAATGTTGCCGATATATTTAATCTCGAATTATTAAATAGCTCTTCCTTAAACAAGTTAGAAAATATGCCAGGGTGGGGAAAAAAATCAGTACACAAATTATTTGAGAATATTGAAAAAGCAAAAAAAGTTACATTAGCACGATTTATTTATGCACTTGGCATTCGCCATGTTGGAGAAAGTAATGCTAAGATTTTAGCTAAAGAATTGCCATCAGCTGAGATATTTATAGAAAGCATGGTAGAACTCGCTGATAATGGAACAGAAATTTTTACTAAGCTTGATAATCTAGATGGCATTGGGCATAAAATTTTAATTGATATTCAGAACTTTTTTGAATGTCAGCAAAATGTTAAAACTGTTAGGACACTATCTGATATCCTTGATATAGAAAATTATGTAGATAACGTAAAACCAAGCGCTTTATCTGGTCAGAATATAGTGTTTACAGGCAGCTTAGCTTCCATTTCTCGTGCTGAAGCGAAAGCACAAGCAGAGCGATTAGGAGCAAACGCAGTAGGTACGGTTTCTAGTAATACTAATATAGTAGTAGCGGGCGAAAAAGCTGGTAGTAAATTAAAAAAAGCCGAAGAGTTAGGAATAAAAGTAATTTCTGAAACAGAATGGCAGCAAATTGTTGAGGAGAATAAATGATCGAGGAACGTTTAAGTGAATTAAGACAATTACTAGATACCTATAAATTTGCGGGATATATAGTACCAACAACAGATGACTACTTAAGCGAATACACGCCCGCCTATGCTAAAAGGTTAGAGTATATTACAGGATTTACTGGTTCAAATGGCTTGGCTATTATATTAAAAGACACGGTGCTTTTTTTTACTGATGGTAGATATATTAATCAGTGTTTTTCGCAGTTAGATGATAGATTATTTGAAGTATTTGATTTGCAGCTTTTGGCAAATTTTGACTGGGCTGAATATATTGATAGTGATGCTATAATTTCTTATGATGCAAAACTATTTACCAAGCGTAGCTTACAGAATTTCGCTGCTGTTAATTTACAAGCGCATGCAGAAAACCTCATTGACCTAATTTGGCAGGAACAGCCGGCAAAACCAGTTTCCGAGATATATGATTATCCTATAAAATATGCAGGCGAGGATTATAGAGATAAAATTGATAAGTGCCGTGATTTTTTAAAAAAGAATTCTGCTCAGAACTTAGTTATTACTGATTCTAATTCAGTATGTTGGCTTTTAAATATCCGCGCGCATGATGTTGAATTTTCACCGCTTTTATTAGCAAATATCATTGTTACTCAGCAGCAGGTTTGTTGTTTTTTTGATAAAAATAGGATAGATAATTCTTTAGTACGCGATGTAATGGTGGTTCTACCAGAAGAGGAATTTTCTAGTTTTGCAGCAAACTTACAAGGGGTTACCTTATTTGATGATAGTCAATGCTCTAGTTATATTAGTAATTTGATTACAGCAAAAGAACATAAAAACATAAAAAATCCATGTATATTATGGAAAGCTTGCAAAAATGATATTGAAATTAAGTATATGCAACAAGGGCATGTGCAAGATGCGGTTGCGGTTTGTGAGCTTCTGTCCTTTATAGATCAGCAAGATATTAGTAATTTTACAGAATATGATCTTGGTCAGCAATTAACAGAGCTACGGGCAAAAGGTGAGCTATATATATTTGATAGCTTTCCTGCGATTTGCGGTTACCAAGATAATGGAGCTATTATACACTACCGTGCGGAAAAAGATTTGGCTAAAAAAATTATAGGACAAGGCTTGTTGTTGATTGATTCAGGTGGTCAATATTGGGGAGCAACTACTGATATTACCCGAACGGTAGCGATAGGCAACCCTACAGCTGAGCATAAAAAATATTATACCAAAGTTTTAAAGGGACATATTGCTTTAGCTAGAGCTGTTTTTCCTAAGGATAAAGTAACTGGTGCGAATTTAGATATATTAGCTCGTCAATATCTTTGGAACGAGGGCAAGGATTATGCGCACGGTACAGGACATGGTGTAGGTAGCTTTCTAAGCGTGCATGAAGGGCCACAGAATCTCAGCTTGAATGGGTTTGGCTCTAAAATCACTAATGGTATGGTAATGTCGAATGAACCTGGTTATTATGTCCCAGGAGAGTTTGGTATTAGGATTGAAAACATGATGTATGTGAAAGACGCCTCATCACCTGGCTTTTTATGCTTTCAGATGTTGACATTAGTACCTTACGCCAAGGAACTTATTGAAATAAAAATGTTAACAAAAGAGGAACTAAGATACTTAAAAGCTTATTATTCAAATATTGAGAAAAGCTTATCACCTCTTTTGTCAGAGAATGCATTGAAGTGGCTTCAGGATCAAATTTTGATTTAAGAGCTGTTTCTTGATGATTCCTTCTTGCTGTATGTTCGGTTGCGTAGTTCATCTATAAGAGAATCAATGCCACGAGTAGAGATAACGCTATTAAACTCAGCTTGTTGAGAATTTAATATACTGATGCCTTCGGTAATAATATCACTAATGCGGTATGGGTCTTTTTTATTACCATCGATTTTATGCACTAAATAGTCGACTTTTATCGGCGATTGACCACTAGGTCGTAATATTTCCATGTTTATAATAAACATATCATCTTCAATCTGTCTTATGTTTTTTAAGACCGATTTTTCGCCGCTATAGCTGCTAGATAGATCCGAGTAGGCTTTGATTACAAACTGTGAATACACCTTTATGAACTCATCCAGCTTTGCTGATGAAATTGACCTGCGATGCCTGCCAAGAGCGTAGTTAGCCATCCAGTCTAAGTATAGGTGTGAGCGAATTAGTTCCCGAGCCGTAGTATTTTTTTGGGCATCGGAGAGCTTGGGATCATTGAAGGTCGTGTAACCTTCATCAATAAGTGTTTCTATATATATTTTTAAATCATTTGTGTCTTGAGATGCTTGTGTACTAGATACTGAAAACAAAAGCATTAGTATAATTGTACGTGATATAGATTTCATAATCATAGCCTAATAAATGAGTGTATTAAGGTCAGCTTCAATCGAAACTAGATGAAGCTGACTTTAAAAATATGATTATAACAAATAAGTAAACTTAAAGACTATTTATTATTTACCGATGGGCATTTAAATCCTACTGGGTATGCCATTTTAGCTTCTCTTTGATTTAAAATTGCATCTCTAATAGCAATATAAGAATCAGTGGAGTTGCGCGTGACATGATCAGTAAATGGCATAATTTGATCACGATGATGTATAACTTTAACACCAGTTAAGGTAAGTTTAAAATCCTTATGTGTAAAGTATTGAACAGGGTTTAGCGCTGAATTCATGGCTAATGGATCCATAACATCACGCGCGTTCATACCGCCATATATCGGTAATACAATATATGGTCCAGCACCAAGTCCATAATGCGCAAGAGTATTGCCAAATGTTTGAGATTCTGCAGTTAAGCCAAATTTACTTGCGACATCAAATAATCCTAAAACTCCAAATGTCGAGTTGATGGCAAAGCGCCAGAAAGTTTTAAATGCCCCTTGACCTTCTCCTTGGATACTATAATTCACAGTCGATAAAGGTTCGCCAATATTGTTAATAAAACTACCAACTCTTCCTTTAGTATAGTCATTAGTAAATCTACCATAACCTTTTGCAATTGGTCTTAGGATAAATGTATCAAGAACTCCATTGAAGATAAAAACTTTGCGATTTAATGCCTCGTATGGGTCATAAACTTCGCAACGGTTATTTAAAGCTGCATAATTATAACTATAATTATCCTCATCTAGAGTTTGTTTGGCTGTAGCGTTGGTAGTAGTAAAACAAAGTAACATTACTAGTGTTAGATTAATAATAGATTTAATATGCATGTTTTCCCCTTAATATCTATTTGGTGCACACAAATATAGAGTAATTATTTTTAATTTCTAGAGAAAATTCTTTGGAAATTAAAATTTGATAACCAGATCTGGCCAATTCTTCTTCAAGTTGCTTGTGGTTATAAGAGAATTCTAGCGTTTGGCTGGATAAGGTATTTTTAGCATCAGAGCTAACTGCAAAGGCGAAATAACCAGATGGTTGCAGTAATAAAGAGACATTATTAAAAATCTTTTGTAAGTCAGCTTCGAATGAAAAACCATGCATACTACAAATTACATCATATTTTTTTTTACTTTCTTCGAGGAAGCTATTTACAGGTGTATGTATAATCTCATCGTATAATTTTTGCTCAGGGAAACAAATAGGTTGCAGTTGAATCATTGAATTAGAAATCTCTACCGCTGTGAGGGTGAAACTGTCCTGCATACGTTTGTTGATTTCATAACCTAGTATACCTATGTTGCTGCCAAGTTCTAGAATAGTGTATTCTTCTGGAAGTTTAGTTATTGCCGAGGAAAGCTCTAATACTAATTGTTTCGGGAGATTGATGGTATCGCTAACGAATTTATCTATAAATAAGTCAGCCATTATATCTCTATGGATTTGATGTACAGCATTAGGGATTGGCTGATTCGAATCTATAGATTTTACAAAAGATAAAAGGTTAATCTTATCTTCGTCGCCTGCTTTAGTTAGATGAATAATAGATTGTTTATAGTTGGCTTTTAGTAAATAAACCCAGCCCAACCAGTAATTGGCCTCTTGGTGCTTTGGGGATAGAAATTTATCTACAAGCTTGAAACGAAATATTGCGTCGCCATAATTACGGTTATATACATGATAAATACCTAAATCCATATTGCTATCTGTTATGTTTTTTAAACGATAATGCAAGAAGTCGAATTCTTTTTTTATTTTAGCAATTTGTGTCTTTATCCAAGTAGGTGTATTTATAATGCCTGAAAAGCAAAGTTTTGTGGCATTTGCTACGGATGAAAATAAGTTCTTGATCATAATTTAATTAGTGTGTTTGATTTAGTGTGAATGTTCTCATATAATTTACAGTAGTTCAAATTATATGAATAATAAACTATAAACAAATTTAAACTGGGTACAGAATTATGTCACTAATAGCAAAAAGACTTCAAGCAGTAAAGCCTTCTCCTACACTCGCTGTTACAGCCAAAGCAAAAGAGTTAGCTAGCCAGGGAGTGAATATTATATCATTGGCAGCTGGTGAACCAGATTTTGATACTCCAGAAAATATTAAAAATGCTGCTATTGCTGGTATTAAAAATGGCGCTACAAAATATACTGACGTTTCTGGTTCAAAGGAATTACGTCTAGCAGTATGCAATAAGTTTAAGCGTGAAAATAATTTAGACTATGCTCTAGATGAAGTAATAGTTAGTACTGGTGGTAAGCAAGTTATATATAACTTATTTATGGCCACTATTAATGATGGAGACGAAGTAATCATACCGGCTCCATACTGGGTTTCTTATCCAGACATGGTATTGCTTGCAGGAGGCACCCCAGTATCTGTTCCTTCTGATATACAAACTGGATTTAGAGCAAAACCAGAAGATATAGAAGCTGCCATAACAAAAAAAAGTAAGTGGATAATATTAAACTCTCCAAGCAATCCATCTGGTGCTACTTATACTGAAAGTGAATTAGAGGCCTTTGCTGATGTGGTTAGAAAGCATCCGCAATTAAATGTAATGTGTGACGATATATACGAACATATTACATTTGATGGATTTGCCTTTAAAACGCTAGCAACTGTTGCTCCAGACCTAAAGGACCGTATTTTTATAATAAATGGTGTTTCAAAAGCATATTCTATGACAGGTTGGAGAATTGGTTATGGAGCCGGTACAAAAGAGATAATCAAGGCTATGAGCATGGTGCAGTCGCAAAGTACATCTAACCCATCTTCAGTCAGTCAAGTAGCTGCACTTGAAGCTCTTTCAGGAGCACAGGGATACATTGAAACTAACGCGATTAACTTTCAAAAGAAGCGTGATTTAGTTTTGTCTTTAATTAATAATATTCCAGGGCTTGATTGTTATAAATCCGAAGGTGCTTTCTATCTATTCCCAAAATGTTCTGAGTTATTTGGCAAAAAAACTCAGGATGGGGCGGTTATCAACTCTAGTAATGATTTAGCCAGTTACTTTTTAGAGAGCGCTAATGTGGCAGTCGTACCTGGTATTGCTTTTGGTTTAGAAGGGTATTTTAGAATATCCTATGCAACTTCTGAGAAATTATTGACAGAAGCTTGTCAAAGATTGGCTAAAGCTGTAGCACAACTGGCGTAATGATTAAAAAATCGTTCAAACATTTTCTAAAAAATAGCCCATTGGTACATAAATTATCGGTGGGTATTATTTTCCTCTATCTAAAAGTCGCATATTTAACCAATAAATGGATTTTTATTTGGCCAGAAGGTATGAAGGATGACGTAATAAATGCTAAAGATGGCATATTATTTGCTATTTGGCATAATCGTTTAGCTTTTTCTATGCATATTTGTAGAAATTATGATGGTATGTACGGTCTAGCCTCACCGCATACTGACGGTAAATTAATTACTGATGTAGTGAGAAAAATGGGCTATGGGATTATCGAAGGTTCAACGAATCGTAAACCTATAGAAGCACTTAGGGGGATTATTAAACAAATTCAATCTGGTAATAAAGTAGTTATAACTCCAGATGGGCCAAGAGGACCAGTCTATAAGGTAAATAGTAGTATAACCCGCCTTGGTAAGAAGTATAATAAAGAGGTGATACCAATTTCATGCATAGCTACAAAATATTTTGAATTAAAAAGCTGGGATCGTATGATTATTCCCAAAAATTTTGGTAAAATTGTAGTAATCTTTGGTAAGCCATTACAACTATCTGGTGATGAAAAGCAGGATAGCCAGCTACTTGAAGATACGCTTATGGAGCTTTCTTCAAAAGCAGAACTAACAATGAGAGATAATATAATTAAATGATGATATTTCACTTTTATAATTTTATGAATTTTATACTGTTTCCAGTGTATTTTGTTGTACTTTTAGTTCGCTTAATTAAAAAGAAAGATAACATAAAGTCAATTACTCAGCGTTTAGGAGGAGACATGACAGCTCGCCCCTCCGGAAGGCTAATCTGGATGCATGCCGCTAGTGTAGGCGAAGCTATGGTGGCAATTACGCTCGTAAGGGAATTGAATAAGCAATATCCCAATAGCAATTACTTGATTACTACTGGAACTCTTTCATCCGCTGATATACTGGCTAAATGGTTGCCAAACAATGCTATGCATCAATTTACTCCTATAGATAACTTGCTTGTTGTGCAGAAGTTTATTAATCATTGGAAGCCAGATCTTGGAATATTCATTGAATCGGAATTATGGCCATGCTTGATTCAAGTCGCAGCTTCAAGATTTAATTTAATTTTGGTCAATGCTAGATTGTCGGATAAATCCTATGAACGTTGGCAGAGACGTAGAGAAATATTTCAACAAATCGTAGGGAATTTTAAAAATATACTTGTTCAAAGCAAGTCTGACTTAGACAAATATAGAGATCTTGGTTGTAATAAAATCTTAAATTTAGGCAATCTTAAATTTGCTAATAAAGAGTTGGAAGTAGATAAAAAACAACTTCAAGAATTACAAATGCTACTGGCAAAGAAAAAGATATTTGTTGCTAGTAGCACGCATCATGAGGATGAAGAGGTTACTTTAAGTATTATCAAAAATTTTAAACAAAAAAATATCAATTATTATCCAATTATTGTACTTAGACACCCAGAAAGACGGGATGAGCTTGCAAAGCGGTGTGTTAAATTAGGATTGAGTTATTCTATTCGTTCAGAAGAAGCTATGCCGTCCTTAGAAAAAGACCTTTATATTGTCGATAGTTTTGGTGAATTAGGGCTATTTTATAGCCTTGCATTTATGAGTTTTGTTGGTGGCTCATTTAAACATGGTGGACATAATTTAATGGAACCGGCTTATTTTGATAATGTAATTGTACTTGGACCAGATATGAGTAATTTTCAAAATATCGCAGATGATATGTTTAGCAGTAAAGCTGCTTTGCAAATAAATAACGCTCAGGAGCTGGCAGAGAAGATAGAATTTTTCTTTGATAAAAAACATCAACAAGAGGCAAATGAGTTTAGCAAAAATGCACGTAATTTTGTTTTAAATCGAGACGAAACTTTAGGCTGTTATATGCAGGAAATAGGTAAGTTTTTAAAATGATAAAACTGATATATCCAAAATTTTGGTCAAAAAATGGAGTGTTGTCATATTTATTGATACCATTTTCTTGGATATATATTTTTCTCGGGAAGGTCCGCACAATATTAGTCAAACCAGTGAAGATAGACGCTAAAGTAATTTGCGTGGGTAATATGAGTGTTGGCGGTACAGGTAAAACACAAATAGTATTATGGTTAGCCAAGCGTCTTGCTCAAAGGAAAGCAAACTTTTTAGTAGTAACGAAAGGTTATGGTTCTAGTCTACGAGGAGCTAAACTTGTAGAAAAAACTGACTTAGCATCAGAAGTAGGCGATGAATCAGTGCTACTTAGCACATATGCACCAGTACTCGCTGCTAAAAATATAAAAGCTGCATTGCCAATTATTGCAAAATTAAAACCAGAAATAGTAATTTTTGACGATGGATTACAAAATCCAGGTTTCATTAAAGATTTAAATATATTGGTTATAGATGCCAATAGAGCTGTAGGTAACAGAAATATATTTCCTTCTGGTCCGCTTAGGGAATCTACAAAGTCGGCTCTAGATAAATCTGATATTATTGTTATGGTTGGAAATGATTTGTGCCAAGATTTTACACTTATTAACAATATAATAGCTAATGATAAACCTCTCTTTAAAGCTAAAATAAAACTAAAGGCTCAATTAGATTTAAGTAAAAGATATTATGCGTTTACTGCAATAGGCAATCCAGATAGGTTTTATGACTTGTTAAAAAACCAAGGGGCAACTCTAGCCGAAGTGCAGTCTTTTTCAGACCATCATAATTATACCAAGCTTGAAATTGAAGCTCTGCAAGTTCATGCCAAGCAAAATAAATATTCTTTGATTACTACAAAAAAGGATTACGTGAAGATACCTAAAGATGACAACGTAATATGTGCAGATGTAGTACTTGATATTGATAATGAACAAAATTTATTCAGCTTTATATATGATAAAAAAAATTAAACATCTATTTGAATATATAATATTTATCGCTTTGACTAGTTTTCTAAGAGTATTATCTGTGGATAAAGCCGCTAGTTTATGTAGCATGTTGGCCAGAAAAATTGGTCCATATTTAGGTGTTAGTAATATTGCTAGAAGTAACTTACAGAAAGTTTATGGCAATGATATTAATATAGAAAAAACCATAGATGAATTATGGGATAATTATGGACGCTATATAGGCGAGTTTGCGTTCATAAATAGCATGAGCGATGAAGAGCTGTTGAAAAGAGTTAAGCTTACAGGGCTTGAAAATGTCAAAAAATTTCAAGAGCAAGGCCGGCCATTTATGTTGTTTTTAGGGCATCAGGCTAATTGGGATTTTGTTATTCGTAGAATTAACGATATATACCCTAAATTTGGTATAGTATACAGAAAGGCTAATAATCCTTATGTTGACCGATGTATCCTTGGTGAGCGTTCTAGTGACTCAAATATAATTATGATTCCCAAGGGGCCATCTGGTGTTAAAGATTTAATGCGTGCAATTAAATCCAAAATGTCGATAGCTATGTTGGTGGATCAAAAAATGAATGATGGTATCGAAGTACCATTCTTCAATAAACCAGCTATGACCGCACCCGCAATTGCTAAGTTAAGTTTGCGATATAATTATCCAATAATTCCATGTCAGATTATTCGTTTAAAAGGGAGTTATTTTGAATTAAAATTGCATCCGGAGTTAAAATACAAGGCGACAAAAAATACGGAGCAGGATTACTACAACATAATGCTTGCTATAAATAAAAAACTTGAAGAATGGATACGTAAAAAGCCAGGGCAATGGTTTTGGTTCCATAATAGATGGAAATAATGTTTTTTATTGAGTTTTTAATTATATGGTAATAGAATGCTACGCTGTATATAATTATTAACAAGTAGTTTATTTATGCCTGAAGTTTTTTTCAATGGTCCGGCTGGTCGTATAGAAGGGCAATATACTCAGTTTCCTAATCCACAAGCTCCTATAGCATTAGTATTACATCCACACCCGCTTTATGGTGGAACGATGAATAATAAAGTCGTGTATAACGTATATAAAACTTTATTTGACAATGACTTTACCGTTCTAAGGATGAATTTTCGTGGGGTTGGTAGATCTATGGGCGAATTTGATGATGGCGTTGGAGAGATGACAGATGCGGCAACAGCACTAGATTGGCTGCAAGTGAATCATCCTATGAGTAAAGTTAATTTAATAGCTGGATTTTCCTTTGGTGCATGGATAGCTATGCAACTTATAATGCGTAGACCAGAAATTACTAATTTTTTAGCTGTGTCGCCTCCAGTTAATAAATATGATTTTTCGTTCTTATCTCCATGTCCAATTCCTGGATTAATAGTGCAAGGCGATAAAGATAGTGTCGTTACAGAAGAATCAGTGCATAATTTAGCGCAAAGATTAGCTAAACAGAAAAATGTTCATGTTGATTACCGCATGATAGGAGGCGCTGATCATTTCTTTCGTAATAAAATTGATGTATTTAATCAAGAAATTGATGATTACCTGAAGAGCACATTCTCGCACCAAGAGGTTAAAGTAAAAAAATCAAGCACAGATAAGGCCAAGCCTGCAGTTAAAAAGATCTTTTTAGATTAGATTATTGTGGTATTTTAGCTAATTATCATCCTAGAGCACAATATAAATTACTATTGCTGCTTGTGCGGGTAACCAAATCGTATACACTCAACTTAATTAAATAATTAAGAGTTGTCTTATGCCTGCTAATACTAAGAGTGTAATCAATGAGTCTCACCCTGATTGGAAAGCTTTTAATGGTAAAGCTGCTGAAGGAGTTGTCTTCACCAATTTTGCTTATAGTCAAAAGGATGAAGAAATGCAAGCTATGGCAGATTCTATGCCAGAGGGTTATGAATTATTTTTGATGACTGATCATGTGCAAGACAGTAAAGAGGCATCTTTTCGTTGTGCAGCCTTTGTTAACCAAACAACTAAGGAGATTGTATTTGCTACAGCCGGAACACGTTTTGGAATGCATCAAGAAGGTGTACATGATTTAATGGATGACGCTTTATTGGTGGCTCAAAATAAACCTCGCAAAATGAATCCGGCGCAAATTTTGAATGATATGATTCTAGATAGTTTGGGTGACGCAGCTAAAGATTATAATTTTCATTACACAGGGCATTCACTAGGAGCAGCTATGGCAGAAATGCAGGCAGCTGATATGGATATTAAACTCACAAAACAAGGTTTTAAAAGGCCAGAAGATCGTGAACAAATTACAGCCGTCACTTTTGAGAACCCTGGCACCAAGGCAATATTAGGAAAAATGTATGAAGAAGCAGGTTTGCCTAAAGAAAGCGTTGAGAAGTTAAATTTCTGTGAATTTCAAAATCGTGGCAATATTATTAATAGCTTGAATGAACAAACTGGGCGCACCTATTTAATTGTTCCAAATTCCCAAACAGAAAGAAACCCATCTATGATACAAATGGTGTTCGAAGTTGTTGCTAAATACGTATCTGAACTTAGCCCTATGCTTGGAAAGGCCTTTAGTTTGCTAGCACCTGGCGGTATTGATACTAGTTTGATCAGTGATCATAGTTTATCAAATTTTGATGAGGTATTTGTTCAACGAGCAGGAAATGTTAAGAAAGAAGGAAATATAATATCACTTGAAGAAGCATATAGTGGTATCAAACCTATACAACATGATGCACAAATAGTAGAGAAAATATCATCAATCAAGGCAGAAAATGGCAATATCGGTAAGCAAGAATTGTCTATGAATAATCTAAGTTCAGAGACAGGCAAGCTAGATCGCATAGTATTTAGTAAGAGTGAATTAAATGTAGCTATGAAAAATCTAAAAAAACCTGAGCCTCGTGCTATTGTTAGTAATACTGATAAAGTTAAGCTAAAAGCTAGTGCCAAAGAAGAAATGCAGCAATCACATAAACTACCGAGTGCTAGAGAAATTGTTAGCCCTATTGTTTCTAGGTAATGTTTTTTGATATATAGATTGATATTCTCGTGATAAAAGGGTAAAAAGTATTGGAGAATACAACTAGCAAGGATTATGGCCAAGAGACAAGAAATAATAGGACAGCACATCATTACTGCCGCAGTACTGCATATGCGCCAAACACAAAAGCAAATCCAGACAGAGCAAGAACAACTTCTATATTCGATAAAATTATTGCAAGAAAATAAAGAATTTTTAGACATTAGTTTTGATAATTTAGCAAAACTTGTTCAACAAATTTTGCTAAATGAGGTTGAATCAGTTAAGGCACTTAATAAAGCAATTGTGACAAATAAAGATGCCGGGTGCATAACTCATTATGGGGTAAGAACTCATAAATTGTTAGAAATATTAGAAGGAACAATTGCACTTGCTACCGAAGAAAATGTAGGACGCATTCTTGAAGGAAGATATGCAATTGGATACCATAACGCAATTCCTGAAGTTCTGCCTACGCTTGGTCAAGAAGGAACATTTTGGGGAAGTTCTAAACCTACTTTTTTCACTACTCTTACAGAGACTATAGGCTATATCCTTACAGGACTTAGAATTTATGCCACTGATGATTCAGCAACGCTTCATACATTTCACTTACCTGAAAAATTTGACGCTACTTTAGTAGTAAGATCTAGCCTATTTATTAATATAGATGGTTCTTCAACGTCTCTTACAATACCACATTCTGGTTATTCATTTGGTGGGGATCGAGTTAATGATAAAGTGTTTAGACCACAAGATTGTACTTCATTCTTAGAAATGATAGTGCAACTTCCTGCAAATGGAGCAAGTACTGCAGATTTATATTTAACAACAAGAAGCTTGTTAAAAGAAAGCTTACCAGTAGTAGACGTAAGTTGGTTTGACACAGCTGGTGGCCAAATGGTTAAACTATTTGATATAAATACCAAAACCCCAAACGCTGGTGATGTATGGTCATGTCGCAAGTTCAATGAAGCAGCCCATATTGGTTCTTCACTAGGGTGTGGCGGTCATGCTGGTATATATCTTGGCCAAAATGGTAGGGATTTAGTAACACTTGCTTATAATAGAGACATGCCTGGGATTGAGGGGTTTGGTATTGAAAACAGAGTTGGTGAAGATGAATCTAAAACACAAGCTCAATCCTTTTTAACTCGCAACGAGACAGGCTTTACCTTAGGTTCTGAGGAGGCATACCCATATAAAGATTTAAGTGATTTAGTTGGTCTAACTGCATTTGTCGATAAACAAATTTTCCAAGGAGCTCGAGTTCAAGATGAAGAAGAGGTAGAAGGTCTTATTTATGATTCAATTAAAGAATTTATTGAACATAGCGAATAGTTACAATAGTTGAGAGTTAAGTTTCTTTATCTATATTTGGGGTAGCGTAATTGGAGTTATTCAAAGCTAAGATTGGTAAATTAATAATTAATCATGCATTTTAGCAAGTTTCACTAGGGCGTCTATTTCACCTGGGATTGTCCTGGCGATATTTTTTGCCACCAACATCACCCATAACCATTTGAGGGGGCCAGTTACGACTAGTTTATGGCTCAGGCGCAAGCTTCCTTTGATTTCTTCCAGTATATAAGTGTTGTACATTTTTGCTCCTAAAAATTTAGTACAATCTGTGAAAGATTTATGCGCTTTTACTTCTGTAATTTTAACTTTTGCGATCGGCGCCCTTTGGGGTTTTAATAAGAAATAATTCCCAATAATAAACTCGTCTTCCATTTTGCAATATTCAAGGTTAGTATGCCAATCTGGCCAATTATTTATATCGATCAAAAGGCTCCATATAGCATCTTTCTTAACATTTTGATAAATTTTACTGTATGAGTGATTCCACATAATTACGCAGTTTGAATTAATTTAGCAGTAGCACCATGCGGATTATTACTAGTATATTCTTTTATATCAAAATCATATAAAGCAAATTGAATTATCAATAATAAAGCTATAGTGGTAAGAGCTTTGTATTTGTATAATGCTAAGGTAAGAAGGTGCGAACTATTTTTTACCGTACGGCTATTATATATTGCGCCAGTTGCGCGTTTCATTTCCTTTATCGGCACTATAGAAGGCACTAAAACTGGGTGTTTATATTGTAGAGTTGTTTTCATAATAATAAACCTAATTTTTATTTGGCATCAGCCATAAATCTATGTTATAAAATAAATGTACACTTTTCAAGTGCTAAATTGATAAAAGATAAAATAAGGTACAAATTATGACACATGGTGGTAAAAGATTAGGGGCTGGCCGCCCAAGAGGCCAAGGGCGCTATGGTACAGCAACAAAGGCTATAAGGGTCCCAGAATATTTAGTAAATGATGTAAAAGACTATTCTATGAATGGTGGGTATAAAATTCCCTTCTTTAGCTCTAAGGTTGAAGCTGGGTATCCATCTGCCGCTGAAGATCATATAGAAGATATGCTGGATATGAACAGTCTTTTAATAAAAAACCCTGAAACTACTTTTTGTGTGCGTGTAGCCGGGTTGTCTATGGTTGACGCTGGAATATATGAAGGCGATGCGTTAATCGTTGATAGTAGTCTCCCTCCTAGAGAAGGAAAAATTATCATTGCCGCTCTTGATGGGATGCTTACCGTGAAGCGTTTAGGATATATTGACGGCAGACCATATTTATTGCCGGAAAATGCTAATTTTGATCCCATACCGATAGTCGAAAATTCGGAAGTGCACATATGGGGAGTAGTAACAAACGTGCTTAGAACATTATGAGGAATAATATGATATATGAAGTTCAAAACCTACAAGCTGCTCGTAGATTTCTGCGCAGTGCTAATACAAAAATTATGCTCAGTAATCCGCAAGGTAGTACAAGATATTACGGTATGCGGGTGATTGATTATATATTCAAAACATTGCAACAAGAGTTTCCAGATAAAATAGCAGGGGTTGTAGTGAATGCTTATGATGATTATTCAGCTTTTGTGACTGCAAGACAGTTAGGATATAATCAAATTAGTTATATCAACAGAGCTGCCTAAAGAAGCATCCTAGGTACAAGGTAATTATGCAACATCAAACCCCTGTTGGTTAATGCTAAAGCTCCACCTTGTATTTCTACTAACCCTTGTTGCATGTAATGCTCGATAGTTTTAAAATTCAGACTATCGAGAAACTTACTTTGGGTTATTTGGTAAAATTTTTCTTCTGAAAGTCCAGTTTCTAGACGCGTACCCATCATGAATACTTCTTCTGCTACCTCCTGTTTAGCTAAGGTAACCTTACTTTGTATACCATGACCATTTTCTGCAACAGATTGTAGCCACTTTTCTGGTTTATGTAACATCATCACGGCGTTTATAGCATCTGTTTCATGTAACCTGCTATGTGCACCTGGACCAATTCCTATATATTCATCATAATTCCAGTAACATAAATTATGTACACATTCTTGTCCATTGATCGCGTAGTTTGATATCTCATAACGCTTATAGTTATGTTCTTGCAAATAATCGCTGGTATATTCATACATATTTGCCGCTAAATCGTTTGATGGTAGTGGTAGTTTTCCATTTTTAAACAATTGGTAAAACGGTGTGCCTTTTTCTATGGTTAATTGATATAAGGATATATGACCGCCAGCCAGAGATAGCGCAAATTCTATTTCTTGCTGCCATTGTGCTAAAGTTTGTTCTGGAATAGCATAAATTAAATCAAATGAATATCTCTCAAAGAGATTAGATGCAGATTCAATTGCATTAATAGCTTCTTTTGCTGAATGCTTGCGCCCCAGTATTTCTAAGCCTTTTTGCTGAAATGATTGTACTCCTATAGATACTCTATTAATACCAGCTGCTTTGAATCCTCGAAATTTTTCTGCTTCGTACGAAGTAGGGTTTGCTTCAAGCGTAATTTCAGTAGATGCAGATATTTCTGCTAAACTTGCAAGTTTTTGGATAATGTTAAAAACTGTTTCAGGTTTCATTAAGGAAGGAGTTCCGCCACCAAAAAATATAGATTTGATTACTCTACCTTTTATTTTATCAGCAAAATAGTCAATTTCTTTTTTATATGATTCTAGCCAAATTTCATGATCTATTTGATTAGATAAATGAGAGTTGAAGTCACAATATGGGCATAAAGATAAGCAAAATGGCCAATGGATATAAATAGAAACTGACTTCATAAATATTATTGTTTGCACATAATATTTATTTTAACGCCAGCAACATCTATAATATCATTGATTGACTCCTTGATTGTTTTAATATCTTTTTCTTCTGTTACATCGCCTAGAATATGCACTACTTTATTAGTAGTCTCAATATGTAATTCGTATCCAGGTGATATTTTATTGTTGATTGATAAATATTTAATTTTACCTTTGGCCTTAGCAGTAATGAAAGCATCGGATAAAAACTCTTTACTACTTTTTACTTCTAGCTTGTCAGTGTTTACATCAACTACGTTGTTTACGCTAGAAGCTAATTCAATAATATGATTTGCTTGTAGGCTAGTGTCAACAAATCCACTAAGGTTCACTATACCATTTTGAGCAGTTACTGTTATTTTTGTATTAGGGATATCATGTTCTTTTCGTAATAGATCAGCCACTGTTTTAGTAATGAGTTTATCATTCATAATGACATCAGCACTAGATATGGCTGGATGTAACAAAACAAAAGTCGTTAGAAATAATAATATATAATTTTTCATTGCACCCTCATATCAACGTTAATTAATTAGTTATATTATGGTAGATGCTATCCAATAATTGCAACTACGTCAACTATATATCATTAATTATTATTTCAGTTCTAACACACAAGGAACGTGATCTGACGGCCTTTCCCAGCTTCTGATATCAGATAAACAATTAACGTTTTTTAAGGAAGATTTTAATGATTGACTTGCCCAAATATGATCTAATCTTCTACCTCGATTAGACTTCTTCCAATCACGGTTTCTATAACTCCACCAACTATATAGTTTTTCACTAAAATCTACAAAATGCCGAGCAGTATCAATAAAATTAAATGAATCTTGAAAATCAAGAAGTGCGGTGCGTTCTATCTGAGTATGACTAATTACATTACGTAGCTGATGGCTGGACCAAACATCATGCTCGTGTGGAGCGATATTCAAATCACCTAGTAAAACAATATTATCCGCTTTAATTCTATTGGCTGCAAACCATTCCTGCATTGCTTGCACATATGCTAGTTTATGTTTGTATTTTGGGTTAATCAATATGTCTGGTTCATCACCACCGGCTGGCACATAAAAATTGTGAATTTCAATGTCATGAATCTGGGCACAAATATGTCGTTTATCTTCATTATAGATCTGCAGAGAAAAGCTATTTGTAATAGGGTATTTAGACATTATCGCTACGCCATTATAAGATTTTTCTCCTGCGTATATCACATGTTCAAACCCCATTTGCTTAATCTCTGCTAGGGGAAAAGTTTTATCTTCTGTTTTTGTTTCTTGTAAGCATATAATATCAGGCATGTATTCTACTGATAATTTTTCTAGCAAGTTAATCCGCAGACGTACGGAGTTTATATTCCAAGTAACTATTCGCATATTTTTACTAATATTTTTTTTACAAAACGCAGCAATTTGGCTTCTGGTGAAAGATTTTTAGCTGCCCATTTTTTAATCCATGGCTCGGCTAATTGCCACATATTAATTTCTGTATTTAGGCTCTGCCCTATACCTTCCACGACTACCATAGTTTTTTGCAATAATAGTAATTGTGGTTGTGTTTCCATGCCAAACTCTTCAGTTACTTTAAATAATTGAGATAAAAGATTGCCAATAGAAATATCTTTGATTGCACAGCCTATAATTGGCTCTGCAATTGCGCGGCAGCTCTGAGCAAAATACTCTACATTAGTATCTTTAGGTATATAACCTATACGGCAATGTACTTCGGCGACTAGTTGATAATCACGTTTTAAAAATGCATATAAAATCTCTGCTATTGCTAAGCGGTCATTTTCTGGCAATATTCCAATAATGCCAAAGTCAACTAGCGCTACTTTACCATCCGGACAAACTAATATATTGCCTGGATGCAAATCAGCGTGAAAAAAACCATCACGGTAGGCTTGGTTAAAAAATATGATGGCAATTTTTGCTGCAATTTCAACAGGGTCAAGCCCTTGTTGAATAATTATATCCTTATCATAAATGGATACGCCTTCTATCCATTCAAGGGTAATAATATCATCTGTAGTAAATGACCAATGGATTTTAGGAATACGCAGAGTTTCGTCACCAACGAAATTATCATATATCCTTGAAGCAGCTGCTGCTTCAGAGCGCAGATCAAGTTCATATTGCATTGATTGTCTAAATACTGCGATTACTTCTTTTGGCTTTAATCTTTGTATTTTTTTTAATATATGAGAAGCTACAGACGAGCAATATTCTAAAAAACGCATGTCATTATCATATTTCTCGGCAATTCCAGGACGTAGAATTTTAACGGCAACCACTTCACCTGATTTTAAACGCGCCTTATGCACTTGCGCAATGGAGGCAGCCGCAACTGGTTGATCACTAAAATCATCAAAAATTTCATTTATTTTTTTACTAAAGCGTTTTTCTATCAGATCTCGTGCTATTTTACTGTCAAAAGCTGGTAATTTGTCTTGTAGAAGTTTTAGGTTTTCTGCAATTTCAGTGCCTATAAGATCAGGTCGCGTTGAAAGCGTTTGGCCAAACTTGATATAAATTGGGCCTAGCTTATAGAAACAATTTGTAATACGCTGTCCGAAGCTTTCTTTTGGAGAAGTTATTATTCCTCTGGGATAAAGGAATATACAGCTGATCCAGCCGATAATTTTTACAGATAATGGTAATTTAAAATCGCCAGGATAGGTAATGAGCTGACTTTTACTTATGATGTAAAGTAGCCGGCATAGCTTAGGAAAATTTCTTAAGAAGCTAATCATAAACATCTATGCCTAAATTTTGAAACCATAATGAATTGCCGCTACCCCGAAAGTCAAATTTTTATAACGTACATCAGAAAAGCCAGCATCTTGTACCATCGTTTTAAAAGTTTCTTGGTCTGGGAAGATATTAATGCTTTCTGCTAAATATTTATACGCATCGCGATTATTAGCAACATAACCACCAATTGATGGGATTAGATTAAATGAATAGAAATCATATAATGGTCGCATAAGCTCGTTTTGTACTTTTGAAAATTCCAGGCATAAAAATTTTCCAGTTGGTTTTAAAACTCTGTATGCTTCTGCTAATGTTTTCTCTAACGAGAGCATGTTACGAATACCAAAGGCTATTGTATAATAATCAAAACTATTATCTGGAAAAGGTAATTTTTCAGCATCGCTTACAACTAGGTCAAATTTATGTAGAATATTGCGATCAATAGCCCTGTTTTTACAGACTTTGAGCATATCATGATTAATATCACAAACTACTATATGCGGATCACGATTTTGCTTTTTAGCATTATCTTTCAGACGGAAGGAAATATCACCGGTACCGCCAGCGACATCTAGGATAGTGGAATTTAAATTTGGTACCATCCGACAAAATTCATCTTTCCATAAGCGATGTACGCCAAGACTCATTACATCATTCATCAGATCATATTTATTTGCCACATCTGAAAATACTCCGTCTACACGAGTACGTTTTTCTTCTGAGGTTACCTTCTCAAAGCCAAAGTTCTTATCATTCTTTGAGCTCATATGCTTGACCTGTTTTAATTTACACGATAACTTCATAATGCACATTCAAACTAACATCATTAATATATAATATCAACGTATAAGATTACCTTAAATGCCTGAACTAGCCGAAGTTGAAACATTAAAACGCTACCTAGAAAAACATATTATTAGTGAGGAGATAATTACGCTTACTGCAAGGCGTGAGAACTTGCGTTACCCGTTGAATATCCAGGATATTCAGCAACATGTCCTTGGTGCTAAAATCCTTAAGGCAATACGCTCGGCAAAATTCTTGTCTCTTGAATTAGATAATGATTATAGCATTATTTTTCACCTTGGTATGAGTGGTCGTCTTACTGTACAAATGGTAGATTATCTATTGCAAAAGCATGACCATATTATTATAGGTTTTGCAGGCGGCAAGCAGCTTGTTTTTAATGACGCGAGGCGCTTTGGTATGGTTTATAGTTGCAAAACCAGCGAGTTGCAAAAGCAGAATTTTCTAAAAAATATGGGGCAAGAGCCATTAGAGGACGCTTTTAACGCGGCTTATTTATTAGAAAAATTATCCTCTAAAAAAGCTCCAATTAAAACTGCGATAATGGATAGTAAAATAGTTGTTGGCGTTGGCAACATTTATGCAGCTGAAAGTTTATTTCTAGCTAAAATACATCCATTAAAGCCAGCTAGTTCATTGAAATCTATAGAAGTAGATAGGCTAGTGCATTCAATTAAACAAGTATTAAATAAAGCCATAATAGCTGGTGGAACGACCCTAAAAGACTTTGTTAGTGGCGATAATAAACCAGGATATTTTCAACAAGAACTAAACGTATATGACAGAAATGGTCAAGCATGCTATATTTGCAAACATGCAATTGAAAAAATAAAACAAGTAGGTAGATCCACCTGTTTTTGTCCAAAATGTCAGAAATAAAAGAGCAAAGATTTATGAGTTTAAAAATTGTTACTTGGAACGTTAATTCAGTTAATGTTAGGATGTCACACCTTATTGAAATGATTCAAGAGCATGATCCAGATATTATCTGTTTGCAGGAATTAAAATGTATAAATGAAAAATTTCCAACAGAAGCTCTAAGTCACTTACCATATAATTTATATATACACGGCCAAAAAACATATAATGGTGTAGCTATTCTTTCTAAGATACCAGCTGATGAGATAAAAACAGATTTTCCTGGAAACCCTATTTCAGAACAAGCAAGGTTCATTGAAGTAAGTTTTAATACTGAAATTGGCTATGCTAGAGTAATCTCACTATATGCCCCAAATGGTGGCGAGGTTGGTAGTGATAAATTTAAAATAAAGCTCGAATTTTATGATGCATTTACGGATTACATAAAATCTATCAAATCCTTTGAAGAAAAAATATTTATTGGTTCGGATTATAATATAGCGCCATTTGATATCGATTTGTATTCACCACAAAAGCTAGAGAATTCCACATGTGCTACTTATATAGAAAAACAAAAATTGAGAACTATACTAAACTTGGGATTTATTGATAATTTTCGTATAAAACACCCAGAGAAGCAAGAATTTTCCTGGTGGGATTATCGCGCTGGAGCATTTGAACAAAATCAAGGTATGCGCATTGATTCTATACTCTCTACCAGTAATGCGGTTGAGTATTTGACCAACTGCACTATAGACTATAAAACTAGAGAAAAGTCAAAACCATCAGATCACGCGCCAGTTCTTGCAGAATATTCTTGGAATGGTTAGTATCTAAAAGTTTTGTATTATAATTTTTGTTTTCAAGTGTATAAAACTACATAATAAAATACTAAATTGCTTAATTGAAATGAATATTCATTACAACGATTCCATTCCTAATTCCATTATAATTAATAAATTAGGTCCTGATATTAAGGTATATGTGCGTTATAGCAATAAAGCAAAGCGCACTTTTATTACAATAAAAAATAAAATTGTTGAATTAGTTTTACCAAATAATAATATTAAGCAAGCCTATGCTTTTTTGCTAGCACATGAGCATTGGATAAGAAAAAAGTTATCTATCGAGCCGCATAAAATTATTATTAAACCTAATATAATACCTTACTTTGGCAAAGAATATGCAGTAAAGTTCGTTGATTCACCAAGTTCTAAGGTAGAAATTTATGATGATATAATTCAGGTATATTCTCATGTTGCCAACAAGGAAAAAATGCTGGTGCAATTTTTAAAGAATATTTTGCTTATAGAAATAACCAAAACAGCCAATAGTTTAGCTCAGGCGGAAAGTTTGCAGTTTTCAAATATCAAAATATCTAGTAACAAAAGCAGCTGGGGCAGGTGTTCAAGTCATGGCATTTTGTCCTTTAATTGGAGACTTGTTTTTGTTCCGCCTGATGTATTAGATTACGTTATTGTCCATGAAATGTGTCATCTCTTAGAAATGAATCATAGTCAAAAATTTTGGTCTTTAGTTTCCAATCTATGCCCTGATTATAAAATACATAAAGTATGGCTTAGGAAGAATGGCCTAAGGTTATATGAATATTTTAAGGATTTAAAGTAATATGTTGTGAGGGCAAGCTGATAAATACGCTTAGAGTAAATTAGCTTAATTCGTGTTTGAAAATTAGGTGTATAGCCAGGTTATAATAAGCATTTACACGAGGTCATGGTGCACCTGATTGGATTCGAACCAACGGCCTTTGCCTTCGGAGGGCAACGCTCTATCCAGCTGAGCTACAAGTGCATAACAGGACAAGCTTGTTGGAGAAAAAAATGGGGCGAATGACCGGTCTCGAACCGGCGACCCCCAGAATCACAATCTGGTGCTCTAACCAACTGAGCTACACCCGCCATAGAAATCTAACTTTACATAAACTAAGATATAAAGACTTATAAGTCAAGAATATTTATAGCTTTATTGCCCAGCATTATTTGCTGGTACGGCATCTGCACTAGGGGCACTACGTAATTGTAAAATGATAGTTTGAAATTTATCTACTGGAATTAAGCCAGGTAAGAAATGACCATTAATGATATAGGATGGCGCCCCTTGTATACCAAGGCCTTTAGCTAGCTCAAAATTTTTGTTAATTAATTGTTTTACAGAAAAACTATTAATTTCATTATCAACGATTGCATAGTCAATATCATGCTTTTCAATCAAGGTTTTTAAAGAATCTTCGTTGATCGACTTCATCTGCATCATTGCATCATGAATAGCATGAAATTTTTCTGGTGAAATTTTTTGTATAGCTAGAGCAGCTTTTGCTGCATGCATAGAAGTTCCACCTAAAATCGGGATTGGCCTTAGTATTATTTTTACTCCTGGATCAGTTTTAATGATTTCATTAGCATGCTCGTTGGCTTTTTTACAGAAAGAACAATTATAATCATAAAAAACTATAATAGTTATATCGCCTTCTGGATTGCCAAGTACTGGTGGTGAATCTGCTTTTTCAAGTGCTTCTTTATTTTCTTCTAAATAACTCGATGCTTGTTTTGCAGAGTCCTGTATTTTCTTTTGTTGCATACTTTCCAGGGACGATACTATGTCTTCTGGGTTATTAATTATGTATTCTTTAATAGCTGCGTTTAATTGTTCTTTAGACAAAGAGTAGGAAGCATCCGTTTTTTTCTCTGAGACTTCCTCTGTATGGCTCTCTGGCATGGTGCTAGTTAACACATGCGGTTGGCGCGCTGTTTTATATGCAAATAGTGCTACCAAGGTAATGAAAATTAAGGCTAAAGCTGTATTAAATAGTTTTTGTAACATAATTATTTTTCTAAAAATTTATAGATATCCATATCTTAATTTCATACAAGATAAAACCAGGCTTTGCAAAATAAAAGCACCACTTAATAGATAATCTTATTCGGTGGCTGCTAGAATATCACCGGCTTTATACCAATCTGGCGAATTTTTAGGCAAAGCCCGCATAGCCGCAGCAGCCATAGTCCTAGCATCAGTGGTGCGACCAGATTTTAAAGCAATCAGCGCGGTATTCAGATAGCTTTTTCCTATCACGCCAGTTCGTTCATAGTAAATTGCTAGATAATGCAATGCTAGGAGATTATCGGGGTCGCGTTCTATTACAAATAATAAATCTTTATAGAATTTGGTAATAGCGCGCGGATTAGTGCTATCGCTTGTTGCAATGCCGACGATTGCTTTACCTAGGCGTATTAATACGTCATTTGGGCGTGATTCTGCTGCCATAATATACTCACTTAACGCAGCACTTTTACCAGCTTCAAAATAAATCTGAGCTTTTAGTTCGTGATAATATGGATCATCTGGATGCAGCATCACTAAATGATTAATATGATTTAGTGAGTCGTCAAAATTACCTACGCGGAAGCATTTAATGGCCTTTATGTAATGCGTTAATTCATCGCTATTTTTTGCATAGGTGCAATCTTGGATCTGGTCTATGGCTTGAGTAAATGCTGCAAGCTTCGCAGAGCTTCTCGTGTATTTATAAATAATATTATCGGGATTTTGGCTGGTTTTAAATTTTGATCTCTTATTAAACCCACGCAATATTAGCAATCTATCATTGCTCATAGGATGAGTTTGTTCGTATGGATTAATAGAACTATTATTTGCAAACATTTGCATTTTTTCAAAAAATTTAATCAGTCCTATTGCGCTATGCGAACTTTTTTCTAGTAATTTTAAGGCCATTTGATCGGCACTAGATTCAAAACTACGAGAATAAGCATAGACAGATCTTTCTGCAAAATGTACTCCGCCCATCGCAACAGCCAATCCTTCAGCTGCTCCGCCACTAATTGCAGTTGCAAGCCCAAGGGCTGTTGCGCCAATTGCCGCCTTTTGATAATTATCAATCATCTCTTGACGACGGGTTACATGATGGCCAAGTAAATGTCCTATTTCATGTGCAACTACCCCGCGCAGTACATCTGGGTCAGGATAGTCGATGATTAAACCGCTATTGATAAAAATTTCATGCCCACCAGAGGTGAATGCATTTGGAGATGGGTCATCAATAATGTAAATTTTTAAATCTTTTATTCCAGAGGCTTCTTTTAATGGAGCAATTACTAGGTCTACGGCTTCTGCTATTTCAGAGTCTAGGATAACATTAGCGTGCACATTGCGTACACACGTTAAGGTTAATACTATTAGCAATAGAAATAGTCTCATATAATATATCGTATTGATTATTACTTTTTCTCATAGTATCATTTTTTGATCGTTTAGGAAGAGATACTCTACAAACGGTGTTAACAAATATATTAAATGGGTCAATTTACAAAATATAGGTTTATAATGTCAAAATTAGCAATTGTTACAGGTGGAATAAGAGGCATTGGAGCGGCTACATCAATAGCTCTAAAAAATAATGGTTATAAGGTTATAGCTAATTATCTTACTCAACACCAACTTGCAGAAAAGTTCACTAAAGATACTGGAATAAAAACTATGGCATGGGACGTTTCTAGTGCTTCCTCTTGTCAAGAAGCTATAGAAACAATAGAAAATGAGTTCCAAGAAAACGTATCGATTTTAGTAAATAATGCTGGGATCACGCGCGATGGCATGCTACACAAAATGAGCGAACAAAACTGGTATGATGTGATAGCGGTGAACCTGAGCTCTTGCTTTAATATGTCACATGCAGTGATAGATAAAATGAGGGAACAAGGCTTTGGTAGAATTGTCAATATTAGTTCTATTAATGCTTTGACCGGACAGCTAGGCCAAACAAATTATTCTGCTTCAAAAGCAGGGATCATAGGTTTTACTAAAGCTTTAGCAAGAGAATCTGCAACAAAAGGCATTACTGTTAATTGTGTAGCACCAGGATATATCGCAACTGATATGACTAAAGAAGTCCCTACGCATGTTTTAAATACTATTATCAGTCATATTCCCGCCCAAAGATTAGGAACTCCTGGAGAAATTGCTAGAGCCGTGATATTTTTAGTTGCTGATGAAGCGAGCTTCATCACAGGAGAAACATTGTCGATTAATGGCGGGCAGAATATGGCGTAGGCTTATGAATTTTAGTATTAGTGACATACCCCCTTTGATTGCTCAAGATATGATGAATAAATCTATCTGGCATAAAGATTGCCCCGTGGAGATTAAGAGACTTAAATTATTAACAGTAAGTCATTATAACTTTGATCATCAAATATCTTCGGGGCAAATAATAGTGTTAGATAAAATATCACAATCAGTGTTGCATATCTTTCAGGAATTATTGTTATTAAAATTCCCAATCTATAGCATTAAGCTTATGAATGATTTTAATGGTAGTGATGAATTATCTATGGCAGCCAATAATAGTTCGTGCTTTAATTTTCGTCCTATAGCTGGCACTAAAACATTATCTATGCATTCATATGGGTTGGCCATTGATATTAATCCTGTGCAGAACCCTTTTATTGTAATCAAAGATCGCTTCCAAAAAGTTATCGTACATCCAAAGCAAGCTACTGAGTTTCTAAACAGACATAATCAGCGCAGTGGAATGGTTGAACCTATTGTTGGAATATTTAAAAAATATGGTTTTAGCCAATGGGGCGGGGGGTGGAATAACCCCATAGATTATCACCACTTCCAAGTATCAAGGGAAGAGGTAGCTGCTCTGATTACCTAAAGTGCTATTCAATTCTGTGTAAAAAGGGAAAATAGGTAATATTTATATTACTATTACTAACGTCAGGTAAAATTACATCTGTTATGTTTGCTGCATCTTTTATAAAATTCTGCTCTGTATTGAGGCAGCGTGTTAGTTCTTCCTTTTTAAAATTAGGAGCTAATTTATAGTTTAATTTATAGCAATCCATAGCGTCTTTTTTATTATTAAAATCAAAACGCACTTCTATCCCCTGAACAATTAATTGTTTAGTATATTTTACATATGTATTATATACAGATTGCTCAATAGCTAAATTACTTTTAATCCTGGTAATATTGATAATCACTGTGGTACTAGCAATAATAGCAAGGATGATTAATGTTATAATTTCTGCCTTTGTGCTCTGTGATTCAAATATTGATTTTTTGATATAACAACATGCTATGACGGCAAATACAAGCCAATAAGTTCCGCAATAGCGTAAAAGCGATGCTGCTTTTATCGCCTCGGCTGGAGAAAAAGCAAAGAAATATAAGTATAACCTCCATATTGCAAATAAAACAAAACCAATTGTTAGCGTAAAAAATATCAAATACCACTGTTTTAATAAAATAGGGCGGTATTTTTTTGTCCCAACCCAAGCAATAATAGATAATATATAAACTGCTATGCTACCTTCTTTTACCAAAAACTTTAATATAGACTTTGTGTAATTAACAATAATTAATTGAGTTTGGTCATTGAATGAGTCAATCAGTATTAATAAGTTAACCAAACTATGTTCCTTTCTACCAAAAAAATCATGCGTTTCGCCAAAATGACAAAACCATAAATATTGCGATAAAAATGGCATTACAAACATAGCTGCATATACAGGAATCGTTTGTATATAATTTACTGATTTATAACTAATAACAATAAAAACCAATGCAGCAATTAATGCTAAAACTAGCCCTATCTCTCTAAATATTGGCAAACAAATCAAAATAGGCAATATTAAAATTAAAGCTTTGCTCTTATTTGACTCAAAGAAATAAATTGCAAAGCAAGAAGCAAACATTAACCCTGTAGTACTGTCATTATAAATGGCGCGTAGTCCTGTTGTATAAAGCATTACAATAGCAAATAGAACTGCTACAATAAAGAATGTATGATACCAATTTTTATTACCCATAAGCGGAGCAATAAAAATTATATGCAATAAAAAATGTGCTAACAAAGCACCTCCTTCGGAGTAACCTGGCAATAACAACATGAAATAATGATATAATGCTGGACCACGTGGGTAATGTGCATGCGCATCTAAAATTGCTGTTGGCAATAATTGATTTTCAAAAATATGGTTTACTAGTAATTCTTTACTAATAATTCCCCAAAAGGTGAATTCATCCCAACTATGAAAATCGGCATCTAAAGTGTAAAGCGCAAATGCTAATATAATACAAAATAAAAAAGATAGCTCTTTCCAATGATTATAAATAGATAATAAAAACTGATTTTTATAGACCGTGAAATAATAAAAAAACAATACTATGCCAAGTATATAGATACAATAAGTTGAATAATACAATACATTGTTAATTGCAGCAATGTGCAATGCTAGTAATAAGATTGCAATAAAAATCGGTAAAGCATGTCGAAATTTGCAATGAAAAATTTGAGCAAACACTAAACTATAGCAAAGTATAATTATACTTGGTAAGAGGATCATAGCTTTTAATATATAAGATTTGTAGCGCAACTGTTATCATACTAAAGTTTTTAGTGTTGTACAGTCAATTATAAATCTTTAATAGCAAAGTTACTGCAGATGTCGGTTTAGTTTTGCTTTAGATGATTACAACAGAACTGAAATTAGGTATAAAGTAGACTAATAACATTAGCGAAGTGCAATTATCCCAAGGACAATTGCACCTGTTAGCAATTTTAGATCTGAAGGAGCTAGTCCAGCTGCTAACGCTATGCCTTGAACTTGCTGATATAATATAGCGCCAATAAAGGGAGCTATTATTAATTTTAAAGTTGTGGTAGTGCCGATAATTTTCTCTCCGATCATCATAGCTGCTAGCGCGTGTATAACAATACCAATACCAATACCAATATCCGCATAACCTTGAATTTGTACCAATAATGCGCCAGCCAGGCCACCCAGTGCATTTCCAATGAATAAGCCGGCAATAATATTTTGATTTAGGTTTACACCTTGCTTTTCTGCAAAAGTTGGATTTAAGCCAACCGCACGAAATCTAAGGCCTTTTTGTGTGTTAAGGAACAAATATAGCGCTCCCATGATAATTAAATTTATTACAAGCAGGATGATAATTTGTGATACTATACCATCGGATAAATCGTTAAATAAGTTTGGCAGCTCAAAGAGCGCGATATTAGATTTGCCCATTGCGCGTAAGTTAACACTATAAACCATGGTGCTGAGTATTATTCCTGCAAGCAGAGTATTAACTTTATACTTAATGTGGATCAAAGCCGTGCCAGTTCCAAGGAGTCCAGAGCATATACAAGCGATGCATAGCGCTAATCCTGGGTGCATTCCTGCTACTATGAATGATGCGCATAATGCGCCGCCTAAAGGGTAAGAGCCTTCGGCAGTTAAATCAGGAAAGTTGAGTAGACGAAATGGAATCATTACACCAATTACTAGTAATGACAGGATCAGTCCTTGCAGCAAGCCGCCCGGAGCTATTTCAATTATAGTATAGATCATAAAGCCCCACCTATTTTGTGTAATATATCTAAAATTTGTTGGCTTGAAAGAGATTCTTTTTCTTTGTCTTTAACATCGTAAGCGATTTCTCCATGGTGCATTATAATTAGCCGTGAGCCGTATTTTATCGCGTCTTCAATATTATGTGTGATCATCAAGGTAGTTAGGTTATGTTTTTTGATATGATTATCAGTAAAATGCATAATTTTTTCTTTACTGCGTGGGTCAAGCGCACTGGTATGTTCATCTAGAAGTAATATTAGAGGTTTAGGTGATATAGCCATCAACGTAGCGATTGACTGCCTCTGTCCGCCTGAAAGAGTAGACATATTACTATTTAAGAATTTGTCTAATCCAAGGCCAAGTAGTTTAATATTAGCTGTAATTTCCTGGGATTGAGTTTTATAAAATTTATAAGCAGCAGCTTCACCACGTATGCTGCTTATAGCCATGTTTTCTAGTAATGTCATGTCTTGAATAGTACCTTTGGTAATATCTTGTGCTACGCTGCTAATATTCTTGGCCCGTTGATGGATTGGTTGTTTAGTGATGTTTACATCATCGAGTAAAATTTGTCCTGAATCTAGTTGATACTCTCCAGAAATAATTTTTAGCAAAGTAGATTTACCCGAACCATTACTGCCAAGGATTACACAATATTCTCCTTTATCAATATTGAGGTTGATGTCTTTCAGAACGGGGTCTGATATTTGCGGAAAAGATTTTCGAATATTTTTTAGTTTTAGCATTTTTTATTATCCGTTTATCAAGCTACCATAGCTTAGTCTATTATTGTAATACCTGCTAGGCCTTTAGGGATATCAATCCCTATACGCTTTGCTCGTTTGCTGCTGATAAAACCTGCATGATCAGCGTTACTTGGGTGTATTACTGCAATATTTCCTGGCTTTTCGCCTTGAAATATGCGGTGAATAATGTGTGCTGCGTTAGCACCAACTTGTTTGTGCGAAACACCAAAACTAGCTAATGCATTATGTTCTATTACCTCTTCGCTGTTGAAATTAAACAGTGGTAATTTCATTGATTCGGCAATACTTACGATCGCTGGCAGTGCAGCTTGAATAGCGCCACTTGAACCGGTATATATGAAGTCTACTTTGTTTTTAAATAGTTTCATCCTGGTTATAACGTCACGCGTATGTTCTATTGGAATTGCTATTACGTCTATTTCTAGTGAGGATGCGCTTTTTTTAAGCATGTTTAACATTGAAATATCATTCGCTTCGCCGGTGGAATATAATACCCCAACAGTTCTGGCTTTTGGTAATAATTGCTTAGCAAATTGTAACATAGGTGTTAAATCTTGTTTATCTGAAGCGCCTGTTATATTGCTGTTAGGATCGTTGGTAATAAGACCAGCTTCGTCTGGATCAGTAACGTCGGTAAATATTACTGGTATATCTTTGATCATATTTTTTGCTGACTGGGCAATGGGTGTTGATAAAGTTACCAAAATATCAGGTTTACTGCTTTTAAGTTTGTTAAGCATTTGAATAATTAGTGACGTTTCAAAATTTACATCCGCTATTTCGTATCTAATATTGGTATTTTCAATATAGCCTAATTTTGTCAGCTCGGCCTTCATGCCATCTATTGTTTCTTGTAAAGACGAATGAGGTCCATAATTAGCGATTGCTATTAAGGGCAAAGAAGCCTGTTTATGGTCAGTTTGTGAAGTAGTAAATAAAGCTAAAAATAAGATGGCCGCAAGGGCAGCGTATGTTTTGTATGATTTAAACATAATTATAATCCTTTATAAAGTATATTTTTTTAAAATAACGAGTTGGTTTGTAGAAAAACTTTTAGTTTCGCCAACGCCAACCTTTATTATTTAAAAAATTTACTTCAAAAGTATTCATAACAATCGTTATTGTTTAAGTGATTTACAAAATATAATGCAGCAACCATTCTCTGTCAAGAATAGTTTGTATCAGCCCCTTGTAGAAAGAGGAATAAAACAAGTACTTATATGTAGGGAGAATTTATTGATGAGCGCATGGATAAAAAATCAAATAATTCGTCTTTTTT
>CAJQOE010000089.1 GCA_905479885.1 uncultured Rickettsiaceae bacterium
TAGGAGAGTAACCAACTTACGCCACCTTCAAAGGTTTAATACCTCGATTATAACATATTTGACTCAAAACTCGTAGTACAAAGATGCCCTGTATGTCAGTAAATATAATACCTTCAAGCCTTTTCGTTCAGACACTATCTATTTAAATATGAATATGCTATTCCAATAATACCTGTTGATATTGCAGCCATAATGGCTACAGCCACCGAATTATCAATGCCAATATTCTTGTTGGTTGGTCTGATGACTAGGTTAGCCGCTATACCATTGTTATGCATGACAGCGGTAATACAATTTACTTATCTAGACCTCACAGAGCATCTATATTGGGCCTTGTTACTTGGAACGATAATTTGCTATGGCCCAGGAAGATATTCTATAGATCACTTGTTGTTGCGTAAATAAAATACAGTTTAACCTAAATCTTACTACTTGATTCTTAAGCCTAGTATTAGCTATCAAGATAAATAAAGCGCACTTATTACCAAAATATAAAAAAGCCTCCTATGCTTATAGCGTAGGAGGCTTTTGTGTGCTTTTAATTAAGCTAAACAATTACTTCTTGGCACCAAAAGAAAGACCGCCGAATTTTTTATTAAAGTCACTAACGTTTTTATTAGATTGGTTCACTACATTTGCAGCGCCCTTATTCCAAGCTGGGTGCTTACGATAGTCGATATCCATCAGAATCTCTCCTGACTTCAAAGTTGAAGCTGTAATGAATTCATCTTTACCGACTGTGATTGTTAATTTTTTATATGCTGGATGAATGTCTTTTTTCATTATGCTAACTCTTTTTTCTTCTTAGATATATCTCTTTTAGCTCTTTTAGCTTTAATTGACATTACTGTATCCTTTGCTTTTAGCATAAAAGCATCAAAGCCACCAATTTTTTCTACACTGCGCATAGCTTTTGCTACAATTTTTAGCCTGTATTTTTCGCCAGTAAGTTCGCTTGTGTAAACAACACTTCTTACATTTGGCTCAAAGCGTCTTCGAGTTTTTCTTTGTGAGTGCGATACATTATTACCATATTGCACAGCTACACCGGTTAATTCGCATTTACGAGACATATCGTATCCCTACATAATTTATTTATATTCGTATGCACGATATAGATTTTTACTCTTCATGTCAATAGCAATTCAAACCAAAAAGAAGAATGCCAATCCTAAGAAACTAAAAAATCCTATTGCATCAGTGCAAGCCGTCAGAAAAACACCAGAAGCAGCTGCTGGGTCGATGTCTAAACGGTTTAAAATAATTGGAATAGCTGAGCCAAGTAAACCAGCTACCGTAAAGTTGATAGTAACTGCGCTTGCAAAAACTGCGCTTAAACCAATATCTGCAAATAATAAGTAAATCAATATCACTCCAATAGCTGCAAGCAACAAACCATTAAGGGTGCATACTAAAACTTCTTTGCATACCACGCGCATGGTATTTGAGTTGTTAATTTCACGACCAGCTAGTGCTCGTACTGTCACAGTCATTGCCTGAGTGCCAGCGTTGCCACCCATTGAAGCTACAATTGGCATAATGGTGGCTAAAGTTATCAACTTGGCTATGGTATCGCTAAACTGATTAATTACCATCGATGTGATACAAGCAGTAACTAAATTTACAAATAACCAAGGAAATCGATGTTTGGCTGTAGCGTATAAATTATTGAAGATATCACTATTATAAACACCACCTAAATGCATGAATTCACTTTTAGTCTGCTCTTCAATAATATACAACATATTGTCTATTGAAATACTTCCCACTAACTTACCTTGACGGTTAGTTACAGGCACAATAGTCAAAGCATATTGTTTGAAAATAAATGCTAGATCATCTAGCTCGGTATGTGTATCTACGGATTTGAATTCAAAATTCATCAATTCTGAGATACGGGTATTGCGCGGGGCTTTCAATAAAGTACTCAGTAATATAGTGCCCACTGGATGGAATTTACTACTTACTACTATTGCAGCATGAAAATCCGACTGCAATTGACTGCGGCGAATAAAATCAATTGCCTGCCCTGCTGTCCAATGCTGTTGAAATGGAACAAAATCTTTCTCGAGTACGCGACCAGCAGTATTCTCTGGGTATTTAAAGCCCTCGAGAATTTGCTGTCTTTTTTCTAGCTTTAACTGAGCTATTATAGCCTGTTTTAACTCGTCGCCAAGAACCTCTATTACCTCAATTGAATCTTCTATATCTAACTGATCAATGAGTGAAGCACTTTTTTGCACGCCCAATGCTTCGATAACGCGTTGCTTATTACCGTCGCTTAGACAAACAAGCGTTTCTGGGTGTAACTTATCAACGATAGATGGTAGGATTACATGATAGATCCTGCGATTAGCATTATCTAAAAAATCTGCTAAATCTGCATGGTGTAAGGCAAGTAGAGCTTCTGAAGCATCATCTAGTTTATCATTATGAATTAAATATCTAATATGCTTAAACTGATCATCCAGTATATCCTGATGGTCCGGTGATATAGTATTCTGAGATTCATGCATAATACCCCCCTTAATGATATAATGTGGTGCGGCCGAGAAGATTTGAACTTCCACTCTTTATCAGAACAGCACCCTCAATGCTGCGCGTCTACCAATTTCGCCACGGCCGCTTATTTTCATTTTGGTATAACAAAATTACCTTTAAAAATCTACTTATTTCTAGTATGCGGGGTAATTCCAACTGAATTTAGCATGTTCAAAGTTTCAAATAACGGCAGACCTATGATGTTTGAAAAAGAACCAGACAAAAACGATACAAAAGATTCAGCGTGCCCAGTTAAAGTATAACCACCTGCTTTACCGATACCTTCACCGCTCGCACAATAATAATCTATCTCTTCTTTTGATAATTTTTTAAACTTCACAATTGATTTTACAACTCTGTGCAACTCACGTATTCCGTCACTATCTTTTTTAATAACGCAAACGCCTGTATAAATCTGATGTCTACGGTGTGATAATAACTGCAAACTCTTGCGCACATCATCGACGCTTGCTGCTTTACGCATAATACGTCGTCCAACCATTGGGATAGTATCTGATCCAATTATGATCCCACGCTCAATTTGATCAGCAATAGCCATAGCTTTGCCATGACTCAATCTCTGCGCCATCTGACGTGGTTTTTCACCTGGAAATTCTGTCTCGTCGATATCCGAGGCTAATACCTTATCTGGCTCCAAACCAACTTGACGTAATAGTGCAAGCCTTGCCGGGGAAGCCGATGCTAAAATAAGGGGTAATGTCATAAAACCTAGTGACGCAAAATAACGCGTCCTTTTGTTAAATCATAAGGAGTCATTTCAATACGAACCTTATCGCCAGCTAAAATACGAATACGATTTTTACGCATCCGACCCGATGTATGAGCAATAATAATATGACCATTTTCAAGCTTAACTCGAAAATGTGCGTTGGGAAGAAGCTCTAGCACATCCCCATCGAATTCAATTAATTCTTCTTTTGCCATTAATCACCAATAAATCAAAAATGTTATAGTTTCGGCATAATAACATTTTATCCATCTATAAGCAAGATCAATAGTAATATCATCTACCCATACTACTATCTATGCCTTTGGGTTTAGGTGGAAGAGAGTGTGATCTATTACGAGATTTTGCACCGCTCTTTTCTAACCCTTTCCGCACCGCTTCGACCTTTGCCTGAACAGCTGGTGTAGAAACTGATTGCGATCTAGCGCGAGTCTGCTGCTCCTGTGGAGCCACTATACTGGCTTTCTCAGATTTCATTGTAGCAAAAGATTCTTCAAATTTTGTCGCAATAACTGCATTAGCTTTTTTATCTTTTTCAACTTTTATGGAGCTATTAAAACTTGAGGATTTTTGATTAATTACTCCGTTCATTGCTTTGTCTTGTGTGTTCAAGACAAATTCAGGATTAGTTTTTACCGAATGGCAACCAACTGTACCACCTTGTATGCCAGCCATTTCCTGGGTATGATTACCAGCAACTTGAGATAACAAATTTTTCTGTCCTAACTCTGATTGAGGATCTATACCCAGATGCGCAGCAACAGCTAATTGAGTGTTTTTTGTCTGAGCATAACCAGTTCTATCCTTACCACTTTTACAAAAATCCACATTATCTGGGATTTTATCTATAGTTTCTTGTGGCAAAGCTTTATTTAATGCCCCCCCCTCTAATTTAGCTGAATTTGCAACGATATTCATCTTAGCCGTAAGTTCTAAGCTCACATTCTCGGATGGCGAACCAAGCGTAGTTGAATCTGCTAAATTTCTGCATTCCATGGCCACACCTAAATCTTTTGCCAAACCTGGATTACTACCAACAAGCTGAGCGATCTCGGCTTTGGCTTTAGTTTCAGTGGTTTTGTAAGCACCAAAAGTTATAGCCTCCACAAAATTACCAAAACGAGACCCGCCATTTTTTAGATAGGAGGTAACATTTTTAGCTCCATCTTCCTTTTCTAGACCAGTAGCAATATCAGCAAGAGTTTCCTGAAACTGATTTGTATCTCTACCACCACCAAGCAACCTCCATCTGTTAATTGGCGAGGCTGTGCTAGTCACATTTGGAGTTTCCTTTTTAGCTTGCTTTAATTGATCAAAAATAAAATTTTCACCACGAGCGTTTCCAGGAGTTTTACTATTTAATATATTAAGATTTACTTTGGTTCCTGGTGCAGCAAAACTTTGTAATTGTTTAACATTTTCAGTAGCAATATTTTGTCTTTCTTCTTTACCCACAACTTTTATTTTAGTTGCTGGCGCTCCACAGTGCAGAGTTTGTGACAAAATCTTAGAAGTTTGTTCTTCCGGGCTCTTAATAGTTGTGACCTTTTGATAAGCATTCCTAATACCCACCGCATCTCCTAAAAGTTGAGTGGGTATTATTTTTTTACCAGAAGCAATATCTCTTGCTGAATCACGCAATAAGTCTTGCTTATACTTAGGCATGTTATCAAACCAAGGCACACCAGACTCCCTACCTTGTGGAGCATTAGCTATAACTGTATATTGTTGTTTTTGAGTTTCTGTTAAGCCATTTAACATCACTTCAGCTTCAGCAACAGTATGTCTTTTCCCTTGGTTATCTTCTGCAACAGTTAGGGTTACTATATGTCGATGCTCGTCTTTAAAGTTAGACACTTCTTTTGCAAAGTTTAGCCTACCTGGAGCCTCTTCTATGCCCGCGTTTTCAAGCGTTGCAATCATTTGGGTGTTAAATACTTTAATTGATTTATTAAGCAAACGCAAAACCACGTGGCTTGCCGCGTGGATGTAGTAAACCATGGTTACACATGGCAAACATAGTTTGTACTCGGCTCGCCGACTTGATACCATGGGGCTTGCCCCGTGGAGGTTCACCATTTAACTTATCTATATCTGCCATACCGTTTTGTGCGATATACATAAGTTTTTCTTTAGCAGTATCTTTAGCTGCTTGTGGTAAGTCAGATTTATCTATTAAATCAAGGCCGCCTCGAACTTCGTTTAACAGCTGCATAGCATATTTTTCGCTAGCCTCTTGCTTAAGCAATGTAGGGTCTGTGCTAACGCCCCTAGCGTCTCTAACTAGAGCTCGCGTGCCATTACCCAAATCTGCACTTTCATGCCAAACTATACCAATTTTATTATCTTTGATTTCATCTAATCTTTGAATAGCAGCGGTTAGGTCGCCATTAGCAACGAGAGTTTGTACCTCGCTTGTTTTTTGTTTAACAGCGTCCGCAAGTTCAACCGCCTTTACCCCAGTTGTTATTCCAGGATCGTTAATCCCATCAGCGAAATTTAAAACCGCTAATCTATTTTCTTCTAATGTTTCGTAATTTGTTTTAGACATTGTTTTATTACCTTAATAATTTAATTTATTAAAACTGGAATTTTTAATCTTGCAGCCATTTTTTTGCTTCTTTAATCTCGCTAGGTTCAAAAGCTCTAACCTTTGGATGCATAAAAATCTTCGCAAAACCAAGCATGAAATTCTGCCACCAAGGTCCTATGATTACTGCAAATTTATCTACTTTACCGTGATGAGATTGCACAAAACTAAAATGTCTCTGCATAGCAGAAACGTCATCCCAACCCTCAAAGTGAGTGCTATTGGCTAGAATTTTTATACTACCATGTTTACTAATAAGTCTATCTATCACTTTTTCTAGCTCATCAAAATCTGCTGCTTGAAATTTACCTGAGGCTTCTATTTCTATTTGTCTAGTTTCATTGTGCTCAATTTTGATCATGCCGTACTCCTTAATTTAAGATTACTGTTTTAATAACTATAGCAATCAAATGTTGCTACTACTAGAGATTATAACATTAATCTTGAATAAATTTATAGAGCTATGTGATGTCGGGGGCAGTATTAGTTACCAGAATTATCTACCCACTTATAAGAATACGGGTCGTTGAAAATTTTATGCAGGAACTGATTATTGAGGGAGTGACTGGTTTTGAAGCCCTTTAATTCACCAATAATACCACCGCCGGAAGAAAATAAATCTCCTACCAAATCTAGCAATTTGTGACGCACGAATTCATTCTCATGACGAAGACCACCGTGATTAAGGATTACATCTTTATCAATACCAATAGCATTGTCTAAAGAAGCTCCTTTTGCTAATCCTTTGCTTTGTAAATAATCAAGTTCGTGTACAAAACCGAAGGTTCTAGAATCTGCTAAATCTTCTCTAAAGCTCGTTTTTGAAGTGAAAATATGCTGTTGTTTTCCAATAGCTAAACTAGAAAAATCTATAGTAAGGTCGATGCGCGTATGCTCCGACGGTATCGCAAAAATTTCAGCGCCACTATCACTTACATGGATCTCTTTTAAAAGTTTTAAGTGCTTTTTAGGTGCATTTAGTAGTTTGAGGCCAGAACACTCAATCATAAATACAAATGGCTTGCTGCTTCCATCCATGATAGGTACTTCAGGCCCATCAATTTCAACGATAACGTTACTAAGTGAACAGCCCCAAATAGCTGCCATCAAATGCTCAATAGTAGATACTTGAATGCCTGCCAGATTTTTTATTGAAGTAGATAATCTAGTATCAAATACATTTGCGTACGATGCATAAACTTTATTATCTACTGCGTTAATATCTGTTCTAACAAATACTACACCAGTATCTTGTGCAGCTGGTTTTAATGTCACTTGAGTTGGCTTTCCAGAGTGAACACCAATACCATAGCAACTAATAGGACTGTTAATAGTAGTTTGCATATGCATATTTTTAAAGGCGCGACCATCATAATTTATATTGGCAATACTACATAATCATAAGCCTTCTTCGCAACAAAAGTTTTATTACGAAATATTTCAATCACTTTTTAAAAAAAACTCTAGACCACGAAAAGAAGTTTTGCTATAAGTGTGTTCACCATGCTTCGATTAGATAAGTTAAACCTTGTACTCGATTGATCATTATTGTTCCTCGGTAGCTCAGTGGTAGAGCAAACGGCTGTTAACCGTTCGGTCGCTGGTTCGAGTCCGGCCCGAGGAGCCATTTTCAGCTTTTAATATAGTATAATTAACTGAATTTAAGCTATTTATCCGCACCCGTAGCTCAATTGGATAGAGTACTTGACTACGGATCAAGAGGTTAGGGGTTCGACTCCTCTCGGGTGCGCCATTCTTTAATTTCAGCGTTTTTGATAGATGTTCAAATCAAGGTCTGATTTTATAACCATTATTCAGCTATTCAGCGCCATCACTATAATTACTACATCCCATATAGCGGGTTTGCTTGGAAGCTAAATAACGCATCAAATAAGGCAGGGGTATACCGGCTTTGCCTATCTGTTTGATTTGTTTATATCTAGCATAGGTTATACACTTATAAGTGTTGGAATCAAAAGTTATGGCCGCTATGACTAAGCTTACTTTTTTACTAGGCTTTTCCCAAACCAAATGCTGCAATGCATACCAAAAGTTTAAATATATGATAATATTTTATTCAAAATTAGTTCAAAAATAATTCTTGCTCTAAAATATATTTAATAGCTACTAGTAGTCTGATAGGCCTTCTGTATATAGGATATTACAAAATTTCTAAAACCAATTTTATTCTTCTTGACTCTGGTTATTAAACAACTTAAGGTTAAATTTGTTAGGCGCAAAATGCAAACAGATATATTTTATTTTATATATTAGTTAATAATTACGAAGGGTCTGATGGAAGAACCAGAGAACATATCAGAAGCAAGTTTACCTGTAGGTATTCCTATAAATACCGATGTTTATGAATCAAGATCTATAAGTCCGGAAACAATAGGTTCTAGTATTCTCCTGCATTTCACACAACATTTTGAGAATATATTAGACAACGAGGAAGGCCCAAAAGAGGATGAAGTTAATGTTGAAAGTTTATGCGCCCCTGGAAAACAGGAAAGCTCTTTTTATAAAGATCTATATGACCTTGCAAAAACAGACTTCGAAGCTCGTATGCTAGACGCTGAAAAGACTATACAAGAAAAGGATGCAGCAATCAAAAAAAGTCAAAAAACGTTTTTTAGCCAAATTGATAGGGCAGAACTTGAAGTTCAAGAATACTTACAGTTTTTTAAGCAAGCAGATGATGAGCATAATAGAGTTAAGGACCACTCTAGAATCTTGCTAGAAACAAAAGAACTAATGAAAAATTTAAAAAAACAAGATTATTTAAGTGAATTTTCACGGGAATTACAAGAAAAAACTATATTTAAAGAGAACTACCACTACAAATATAGATTTTCTCCTGAAGTAGTACGCTATGGTTTATGTTCAACAGAATTTAATCATTTATGTGATGTTGTTACACTGGATGTTTTGCACCCCGTAGAGTTTTATACATTATCTAATGCACTCAACTACCTAAAGAACACCACGCCCGCTGACAAAGATCTTAGGCCACCACCAGACGAGCGCGGGGTTAGAGTATGGAGAGAAAAAGAATACAAAGAAAATGTGGTTTTGTGTGATATATTCGCTATGACAGGTGGTGTAATCAGACGATGTATGGGGGGTAATATCCCGGAAGTACATACTGTTGTACTATGGAAAATTACCGATGAAAAAGTAGTTCTAATTGATCCTACTAATGCAAGTTTTAGCGCAATAGCAGCAAGGCACCTGATTGGTGAAGATCTTACTATAGTACCAGTAGTGGATGAATTTAACTCCGATTCAATACCAAAACAATTTTATAATAAAGGTGGTGAGAAGATAATAGAAGGAAGGAAATCTATAGAACCAAGAGATTGCATTGATATAGCAGTTAAGGTAGCATTTGAAATTCAAGAACTCCAAATGCTGTCTACTGACCCAAGCGAAATAATAAGTGAAGTTTATAAGGAAATGGCAAACTGTGATAACATAGATGCGGCTAATTCACTTAAATTCTTAAGAGGTGCGCATAGCTCGGATGCAACGCAAAGGCAGCTCTTTTCTTATATGTATCACACGTTAAGCTCTACAGAAGAAAACCCTATTAATCCTACCACACTAAAAAATGTTTTTAGCCCTAAATTCAGTGCTGCTAAGCCTAAAGGAAGAGCTAAAAAATAAGGTTAGTGAATATTTGTTTGCACTAATATGCTAGTGTGCGTTAAAAATTATCCTCCCCGCCCAAAACGACCTTCTCCAAGACTGTGGAATAAAAATCCTCAGCATTGACATTACTAAATTGAAATCCCATTATTGCTTGCCAATCAGTCCCCTGGTAGTCCCAACTATCTGCAACTTGGGCAGCTGTTTTACCATCTGTACTGGTAAGAGTCCTGTCAGCACCTAACAGCAATAAATATTGGCAATTATAACCCGTTTCACTCATAGCGGCGTAGTGAAGAGGCGTGAATCCATCATTATCTGCTTTATTTATGTCATCAACTGTCATTCTTCCGTACAAAATAAGAGCATGTATGGCCTCAATACTATATTTAGCTGCTGTATGCAATGGAGTGGCACCTGATAGGTTTTTTGCACGGACATCCGCTCCTGCTGCGCAAAGAATTTCAATAAGCTGCGTGCTATTGTCATGTTCTTCTGCAGCTACATGCAGTGGGGTGTCGCCTCGAGCGTCGGCAATCGTCACATCAGCTCCCTTTAATATAAGGGTCCTGATATTATCCATATACCCACGATCTACTGCTAAAAGCAGAGCTGTTCTACCTTTGCTGTCTTGTTGATTAATATCAACTTTTACTTCATCAACCAGAAAATCTATTAGCTCCTGCCCACCCCTTTTCATAGCAGCCCATTCAAGCAATCCTCTAGATTCATCATGTGTACCATTTAGATAACCGTGTATTGATTCTTTGTCTTTCCTTGCAAGCTCATTAAATGCTTGTTTGAACTGCTCTGTCTTACCGGTATAAATCAATCTTTTTAACCCTTCTTGAATTTGTTTACTGTACGGCATTTTCAATCCTCATTTTTTTAAACCTTATCTTAAGTAAATGGTACAATGCAGACAAATTATTTTCAACTAGAAATTCATAATTTATTTGCAATCTAAGTTAAGGTTGTATGCCAAGGCAAGTAATTAGATGTATATTTGAACAAAGCTTTGGGATAGGGGGCAACTCTTAGTTACTTTGCACTAGCTCCTGAACAAAGTTTTGGACTAATGCACTTTGCTTTTAATAAGATTTTTGTAGCTCTCGTTATTATGTCTGTTTGAAATGCTTTTTCAAATTTAGCATCTAATACATGTGCCTTTAATGTTAGTTGAAAACATAATATATCTTGTTGCCAAAAATTACCTACTACCATAATAATAGGTTCATTAATATAAATATAACGGCTAGTAACAACAGTTTCATACAGAAGATCTTTGACAAGCTGCATATCTGCATCAAGTGCAAAATAAAAATTCATAACCACGTGCATATTAATTTGTCCATTATTGGCACATAACACAAAATCATTAACAAAACTTGAATTTGGTATGGTAACAATTTGGTTGTCGAGGGTTTTTAAGCGTACCGCCCTTAGGCCGATATGTTTTATTTCACCATATAGATCTTTAAATTTAATGCGATCGCCAACTTGAAAGGGCGGGTCCATGACAATGGTTATACCAGAGATTAGGGATGATACTAGATCCTTAAAAGCAAAACCAACTGCAACTGTAGCACTACCTAAGAATGCTATAAGTAACTCTTTTGGAGGCTGCAGTATTCCGTAGAATATGTAAATGCTGCCCACGATATTAAAAAAG
>CAJQOE010000090.1 GCA_905479885.1 uncultured Rickettsiaceae bacterium
CATCTAATGAATGTTCAATAAATGATTGGAGTTCGGCTTGCTCAAAGTATTTCTGGAAAGTGCCAGTTTTGGTAAGGAATCCATCGCCAAGAATCTGGATGGATTCGTAGCGTTCACCTCCAGCCACCAGAGTGGTGACCACGAGCAGATCCTTTGCATAACTCCAGGCATCATGGAGCACTTCCACCCGCTCATCGGGATCCTCAATGACGTTGAGCACAAAACCGATATTCACTACGGGGGATTTTGACCGTTCTGTTTCAGGGGCAAAATAGGGGTCCCAGCCATGAATATCGTAGCCCAATTCTTGTAAGCCTTCGACATCTCCGCCCAGCCCGCATCCATAGTCGAGGATGGGTTTGTTTTTTGATAGTAACCCGTAATTGAGAAGCGTCTTGATTGGTTTAGAAAGATCCCGGCGTGTGATAGCGGTTTTATGGAAACTTGTAAGATCCCAGCTATAATCAGTGCGTAGGCGATTCCAAAATGCGCAGTATATGTATCTTGTATCAAAGGCGTTATAGTAATGATGCAGATATTCATTAGGACAGGTACAAAGGCAAAAGCTGCAAATTGCCTTATAGAATTAAGCATGCCGCCGAAAAGCGCTGTGATAGATACAAAAATGACATATGGAATAGTAATCCTGCACAAGGTAACAGCCAGATCAAACTTTTCACCGCTTACAAAGAAACCTGGCGCAATCACTATCATTAAATAAGGCATAGTGATTTGCAGTAACATAGTCAAGATAATTAAAGTTAGGAGCAATAAGGTAAAAACTTCACCGCTAAATTTCTTTGCATCTTTTTTTGAGCTAACAAGCTTTTCACTAAACATAGGAATAAATACTACCGAAAGTGCTCCTTCGCCAAAAATTCTACGAAATAAATTGGGAAACTTAAAAGCAACATTAACGCAGTCAGCTATAAATGTAGTACCAAATGTTGCTGCGATAAAAAGTTCTCTAGCTAGGCCAAAAAACCTAGATATCAAGGTAAAAAAAGCAACAATAATGCCTGATCGTAATAACATTTTATCCTAAATTAGTCTGTTTCATCATAATATTAACATTAGCACGATAATTCCATAAAAGCTGAGCATTTTTAGAAGTTTAAAGCGTTTTGTACAAATTGATAATATTGTTAGTACAATTAGACTTGGGTAGGAAATATCTAGTATAGGACCCAATATCGCTGCTATACCATCAAAATCAAGTAGTGATATAATTAAAGAGATTATTGTCGTTATGAATAAAATGATTGGGAAATTCTTTTTACCGACTATTTTGTATGTACATAGATAGCGTGCATAAATACTATTTAATGCTACTGCGGTTGTCAGGCAGGAAAAAATAATTATTATTGCAATAACTAAAGCACCATGCTTTCCAAGTAAATGGTTAGCGATTGCTGGTAATATTAATTCGCCTGGCAAGTCGTTTGCAAGGAATCTATAGTGCGACCCTAGATATACAAATCCTAGATACACAGCGCACAACAAACTAGCGCCAAAAACACTTGGTCCCAGTGCGGCTTTTAGAACGCTTTCTCCTTTAGTTTCATCTACCAATTTTTCTATTTGTTTAAATATTAAACTAGAAAAAAAGAATGATGCAAACAAATCCATTGTGGCATATCCACGAAAAAATCCATCTAAAAAATTATTGTTAAACGAATCACTACTTGTTTCTAAGGATTCTCCATTATAAAAGCCAACAATAATTAGTATGATTAAAAATAATAGCAATATTGGTGTAAGTAATTTACCCATTATAGAAAACATTATTTTATCATTTAAGCAAATGACAAAACATGCTGTACAAAAAATTATACTAAAGGTCAATAATGAAATATCATAGGATAAAAACTCAAGCCCCCCGTGCGCAACAGCTATACAGCGTGGTATAACACCAAATGCCCCAAGCAGGGAAAGAGTAAATAACGGAATAGCAAATTTAGCAACGCTACCAGCTTCGGCAAAAAAGCTTGTATAATTGCCTTTATGTAGCTTAATGACGAATAATCCCAAGAATGGAAGTATAATTCCAGTAAAGAAAAAGCCCAAAAAGCTAGCAAGCCAATTATCAGAGTTGTTTACTCCAACCATTAAGGGGAACACTAGATTGCCCGAGCCAAAAAACATTGAAAAAATAGAGAAGCCGTATAAAAAAGTATGTCGTTTCATAGTTAGTAATAGTTTGTGAGATCACCTACGTGATAAAAATACAGAAAGGGGAGATTTATGTGGTTAAGCCACGACTACAAAGGAGAATAGGTAAATATAACTAGATGAATTGTGCATAATAAATATATTGCAAATAAAAAAAGGGAGCCAACCAATGTGGCTCCCTTTTTCGTGTCAGTATTAGTGTGAGTAATACTCGATAATTTTACCAAAATTGGCTTCAAATGGATAAGGTATATCTGAAATCATTGGGGTTCTAACGAATATACCAGACATTGTACCTGGGTCCATAGAAAGATATTCAGGAACAGTTCTTTCTTGTTTCTGAGCTGATTCCATATAAACAACGATCTGTTTTGCAGAATCTTTGAGCTCTATAGTGTCACCTTCTTTTAATCTTTGGCTTGGAATGTTTACTTTTTTGCCGTTTACTTTCACATTACCATGAGAAACTAATTGTCTTGCAGCAAAAATAGTAGGAGCTAGATTCATTCTGTAAACGATCATATCTAGTCTTTGTTCAAGTAAACCTGCGAAATTCTCAGCAGTATTTCCTTTCATTTTATTTGCAAGTGCAAAGGTATTTCTAAATTGCTTCTCTGTTACTCTGCCGTAATGAGCCTTTACAATTTGCTTAGCGTGCAAGTGATCGCCATAGTCAGAAGTTTTGACGCGACCCGTTGGTCCATGTTGACCTGGGCGATAATTTTTTGTGTGGAAAGGATCTTTGCCATCTCCCCAAATACTTGTTCCAAGTCTTCTACTAACTTTATACTTTGCCTTAACAATTTTCGTCACTTAATGTACCTAATTAAAGTTCAATTTTTGATATTAATTTACACATAATTTTAAATGCAAATTAGCATGAGTGGGCAGTATATAAATAGTTGATGAAAAAGTCAAACCCATTTTTTGCCAAATCCATTTTGTTTTGCAATCTATTTAGTTTGTTGTGGTACAAGACGTCTTAGTACTTCTTGATAAGCTGACATTACCTTCTCTGGATTATCTTTAGCTATTTCGTAACATAGTTTTTCATTAGTTTCCATATCCCATAATCTGCAAGTATCCGGAGAAATTTCGTCTACAAGCATAGTCATGAAGTCCTCTCCATTAAATACCCGTCCAAATTCTAGCTGAATATCAACGAGACGAATCTGTAAGCTAGCAAAAAGTCCAGAAAGGAAGTCATGTACCCTAGTTGCTTGAGTTTTTAGGTTTTTTATTTCTCTTTTGCTAAGCCAACCAAAGCTAATAATTTGTGATTCATTGATAATAGGGTAGTTTAATTCTTTGTTTTTAACACGAAAATCAATTACCGGAGCTTCAAAGACAAAGCCATCTTCCATACCAAAATCAGTGACATAACGTCCGCAAGCAATGGTACAAATATGAATCTGAATAGGGTATACATCAACAAATTGTACTAATTGCTGACGCATATTAGTTTTGCTGATTAAATGATTATCTATGCCAACCATATCTAGCTTTTGCATGATATAAGAGGAGATGCTGTTGTTAACAACACCCTTGCCAGCAATTTCTATAGAATCCTGCCCTGGAATTTTTAAAGTGTCATCAAATGACATAATCAAGGCATAATCTTCATCAGATTGATATAGAGTTTTGCTTGAGCCTTTGTATATTTTTTCGTTCATTGCGATTTAGAAAATAGTATAAAAAAGATATTTAATTGCCATCCAACTAGCAAGAACTGCGCTTAAGGCAATCACTAGACCAACTAGAGCTATAACAAAACCAGCTATAATAATAATTCCGTCGCGATTTAACAATCCAAGGGCCATGACAGTAATGCCAAGCGCCGGTATGGCATTAGTTAGTGGAAGCGGGAGCGCTACAGCAAATGCAGCTATAAAGCACGCTAAGCCAATAAATTGTTCGCAGTACACTGATTTTGCAAAAGACATCCTAGGTTTCATATGCTTTTCAATGGCTTCAATAATAGGCACGATTTTATCGCTGATCATTTTAAGTGTAGAATTTTTAATTTCATAATCATTGATTTTTTGTGGTAAGCGCACCTTTTTACTACCCAATAACATTTGGATTGATAAAATCATCAAAGGCACTCCCATGATAGTCGTAAATCCAGGCGGATAGGGAAGCGGAACAGCCACTGGCAGGGCAAAAAACACCATAGCTAACAAAATACCATTTTCATGAAAATCTTCCATGATTTCAGAAATCTTAGTTTTCCCATTCTTGCGTTTTAGTGCAAGCTTTTGCAAACTCTCTGAGGCTAGTGTTGCGTCTAGTAATTTTGGTGTTTTCTTAGGAAACATGTAAGTTCTTTTGTATAATTTATAGTATTAAAAAGAGTATAGTATTATGATTCAGAAAGATATAGTCATTTTAATAAATCATTTTTCATACTCAGGAAATCAAAGTTTTCTATAGCAGCTCCAACAATTGAAAGAGTTGGATTAGTTGAAAATATTTTGTTAGCACTCCTTGCTAAGTCGTATATAGTTGTTGTTTCTACGATGTCCATAACTTCTTTTGCTGAAAAATATTGACCAAATAGTGCAAAATTTTTCCCGACTTCTTCTGATTTGTATTCTGATTTTTCTTCTGCCATATAGATATTAGATTCAATCTGTGCTTTGGCGCGTACTAACTCTTCTTCGGTAATGTCTGTTTTTACTTTATTTATTTCAAGTATTATATTTTCTAGTAATAGTTTTACATCATCATGATCAGCGGATGCGCCAATTGTAAAAGTACCACTATCACTGAAAGCGCTTGCCCAACTACCAACACTATAAGCTAATCCCAGCTCTTCGCGTATTCTTTGAAACAAGCGGGAGGAAAGACCGCCGCCAAGAATTATTGACAAAATTTGCACATGATAAAATTCTTTTATATCATTATAAGAAGTGCTTTCAAAACCTAGTGCAATTGTTGTTTGTTCTAGTTCTTTTTCTTGCAGGGCGAATCCACCAACATATTTTGCGGGTACATAGTCACGTTTCTTTGTGGGATTAAGGTTGAAGAATACTTTTTCGGTTAGCTTTGCTGCTTCATCATGCTCAATATTTCCAGCTATAGAAATAAAAATGTTGTCAGAAGTATAGTGTTTGGTCATGTATTTTTGAAAGGCTGCTTTGTTGAAATTAGCGATATTTTTTTTGGTACCTAAAATAGATCTACCTAAAGGATGATCGTTATAAGCTAGCTCATAGAATTTTTCATATGCTAAATCATCAGGGCTATCTTTACCTGCTGCGATTTCTTGAGTAATAACACTGAATTCTTTTTTTATATCATCTGCCTCGAATACAGAATTAAGCAATATATCAGCTAAAATATCTAGAGCTTGCTCGGTATGTTGTTTTAGAATTTTAGTATAATATACAGTCTGTTCACGGCCGGTATAGGCGTTAAAATGTCCACCAATAGCATCAAACTCTTTGGCTATATCTTGTGCACTACGATTCTTGGTCCCTTTGAAAGCCATATGTTCCAAAAAATGAGAGATTCCAGACTCAGCTAAGGTTTCATAACGGCTGCCAACTTTTACTATTACATTAATAGAGACAGAATTAATATGAGGCATAGAGTAGGTTACTACGTTTAAGCCGTTGGATAATACACTTGAATTAAAACTCATTTTATTTTATTGCACCTAATATTTCTGATAATTGTTTTGCGACTATTTTAATGTCATAGTTTTCTTTTAGCCTTCTATGTGCAGATTTAGCTAATTGCTCGGCTTTTTTATGGTTATTGATAGCATGTGATAATTTATCGGCTAAATCTTGACTAGATTCGACTTCGCTCAATAAACCATCTATATTGTCACGGATGATTTCTTCAGGACCACCAGATTTCGTAGCAATTATTGGTTTAGAATATTCCATCGCTTCGAGTAAAATAATACCAAATGGCTCGATAGTTGAAGGGAGACAGAATAGGTCTATTTCTTGGAAAAAAATATCCTTGTCATGCACCCAGCCATAAAATGTTATCTGCTCTTCTAGTTGTAGTTCTTGGATTTTTTGTATTAGAGCATCCTTGTCTGGACCATCTCCCCCTAAAAGCAGATGCACATTATGATTGTTTTGGTTTAATAATTTTATTGCTTCAATAAGATATATAAATCCTTTTTTTTGCACGAACCTACCAAAGCTACCAATGACTATCGGAGTTTTGTAGTTCGGAACCACTTTATATTCATGTGCCACCTTGCTCATATTAGGTATGCTCAGCAGGCGCTTTTTATCAATACCATGGTCTATTAAGTGCTTTTTGAGCTTAGCGGTTAATACTAGAATATAGTCACATTTGTACAAATGTTTGTAGCTATAATTATGCGATACGCCAACTATAGGCATGTGTGTTCGTTTGCACCTGCTAGCAAAAGAAACGGCACGGTTGCCATGACAAATAATTAAATCTGGTTTATGGATAAGTACTAATATCCACAAATATAGCTTTGATAAAAAACACCAAGGCGCTAGATTTGGTAGGGAGTAATTATTGGGAAGTTTTTTATTGATTTGAGCAGAAATACTTGTGATATTGATCACTTCATGTTTTTGCAGCGTTAATGCATTATGATAGTCAACATAGGCTTGCTGTATACCGCCTAAATCTCTTGACATCATTACATTAAATATGCGCATACACTTTAGTTTTTTAATAATTCAAGCAGTTCAGTAAGCGCAAGTTCAGTTTCACTGCCAGCATCTAGATTCTTTAGCTTATAAGTTTGTTTTGCCATTTCATCTGAGCCAATAAAAATTATATGGCTTGCATTAGCTGCTAAAGCGTTTTGCATACGTTTATTTACTTTGCCTTCCAAGGCTAAATCTGTATTAAGATTATTTTTACGCATAATATTAGCAGTGCTAATTGCATAATCTGTACAGTCAGCACCAATAGGGATTATGGTTATATGGCGAGTTTTTGGAGGTTGAAAATCATGCATTAAAGCTAAGCGTTCTATCCCAGCTGCAAAGCCAATAGATGGTATTTCAGATTCTCCCATTAAAGCAGTTAATCCATCATAACGACCGCCCGCAAGCACAGTTCCCTGAGCACCAAGTTTGTCAGTAATAAATTCAAAGGCCGTATGTGAGTAATAATCAAGCCCGCGTGCAAGCTTAGGATTAACTACATACTTAACTTGCATTTTATCTAAATGCTGTTTGACTTCTTCAAAATATTGAGCTGCTTGCTCCGTATAATAATCCGTTATAATTGGTGCATTTTGTGAAAGCTTTTTATCAGACTCATCTTTCGAATCCAATATTCTTAATGGATTTTTTTCTAGGCGTTGCTTACTATCTTCAGATAATTCATCAAAATGATTTTTAAAATATTCTATAAGAGCAGCTTGGTAACTTTGTCTAGATTTAGTACATCCAAGTGAATTTAATTCTAAAGTAACATCTTGCAAGATATTTAAACTATCTAGAATATGTGCCGCTAAACTGATAGTTTCTGCGTCTGAATAAGCACCATTTGCTCCTATATATTCAAAGTTTAATTGATGAAATTGTCGTTGACGGCCTTTTTGAGGTCTATCATAACGAAAAACCGGACCGCTAGAAAATAACTTTAAAGGTAGTTTTTGTTTAAGACCATTAGAAATAAAAGCTCGTATTATACCAGCTGTAAATTCTGGTCTAAGAGCAATTAAGTCCCCACCTTTGCTAGTAAAGCTATACATTTCTTTGGAAATAACATCAGAGCTATCTCCAAGTGTCCGATCAAAAACACTAACATATTCTAGTAAGGGGGTTGCAAATCCCTCGTAACCGTATAATTTTGCAGTATCAAAAGCTATTTTTTCGATATATTGATGTATACGAAAATCATCAGGTAAAAGGTCTTTCATTCCCCTTAAAGGAGCTAGTTTATTTGACATACAAAGATATCTCTAATCTTTTTGTTCGTCTTGTTCAGGCATGTCTTGCAAGAACTTTACTACTCTCTCATCAGTTAGGACGCTAATAAACCCTTTATCGTTAATTTTGAAATCAAAGCCTTGTGGGTTAAAAAACAAATTAGTTGTTAAAATATCATCTTCTTGTAGCTCTTCACCGCTATGTAAAGTAGATATAGCTTCAAACCCATTATCCTTGATGTTTTCAATTATTTTGTGGAAGGAGTCAAGGTCAGACGCATTTTCTATTGTTGTATTTTGTACTAATATAGGCTTGATACTTGAGTTATAAAATCCTGTTAAGGAGGTGATTAATAAATTAGGCGTATCAATTACCGCATTGGCTGCATATATTTTATCTTTGATAGTACCCTTTAATTCTGCATTAAATTTGTTCAGAGCAATGTTTAAGGAATGGGTAGTATCGGTTGTGTCAATGTCATAATCAACATTTAATGCTATGTTTAGATTTTCGATATCAGTCATATGTTTAGCCAAAGGTATAAAATCTTCTGGTGTGCCTTTGAAAGTTTTATTGAAATTTAGATTTTCATTTATACTTTTTGGTTGTGTGAAGTTAGAAATAAAATCGCTTGTTATAGAAATGATTTGTTGTTTTTGAGTATCGTTGTAATTACGCATGAATGATAAATCCATGTTAATATTAATATTACTGCCGTCACCTGAAAAATGTACAAACCCATTATCTTTAATCGCTTTATTATTTAAACTTTCTTTTATAGAAAGTGAATAATCTTCTTTGTCAAATTCAAAATCTTTATACACTTCAGAAAATTCCTTTTCGCCTTGCAGCGCTGAAATAATATTGCTTAATGCATTTTTGCTCAGTTTAATAGAATATTCCGTAGTCAAATCTATTGGCCCAGTGCTTTGAATTATTTTGTAGTGATAACTATCATTATATAGGCTGCTATCTAAACTAGTGGCTTTGATTAATGATTCTGGCAGTAGATTTTTTAACAAATGCGTAGTATATTTTGAATCTGGATTAATTTCCACATTGTTAGATATAACTTTAAAATCAATAAAATAGGTACCATCCTTTAGCAGGTTTGAAAAAGTAAGCTTAGACTTATCAGCACGAGCTATGAACTTATCGTCGGCAGCAAAGTATAAAGAAAAATCCTTGGATATTGCAGAAAAATCTATATCTTTAAAGTTATTTGTCAAAGCTGATCTGTTAAAGCTAATAGTTTGGTTAGGGGAAGGAATATAAATTGCAATATTTTCTGCACCTATCGATAATTTATTGCCATCTAAACAAAGGGTTATTTTATCAGTAAATGGGTTGTACGAAGTTATAATTTTATCAACATTAGCTTTTAAATCAGGCGAATTTGGTAGTATGGTTACGTCTTTTAAAGTTAGTCTGAATTTAAATTTTTCTATTATGGCAGCATCTAAATCGACTTTAATTAGCGCATGATTATTTTGTATTTTAGGTAATAAGTCTTCGGTAGCAATTTTTTCAAACTTATTTGCTAAATATATCCATACACCAGCGACTGATATTAACAATAATGCTATAACTAAACCAAGTTTTTTCATAATATAAACTAACCTAAATATTTTATTTTAAAATTCTATATCTTTTCGCAGCCTTAATATTCCGCATACATTTAATAATACTAGCATGCCGCTTAAAAAGCTCATTATTATTATAACATTGGTTTGCGAGAAATTGCAAAAGAATATAAATGCAAAAACAGCGTAGAGCAAGTATATTATCTTTCCGAATTTTGGATTAATAAATTGTGCGCATTTTGTGCCAGCTACTAGATATGCAATTATTGTGGTGAACCCTGCAAAAAACAGCAATAAAGTCATAAAGATATCACTATAGGGGATATATCCAGATAATAATTGCGCTACTATATCGGAAGGTTGAAGGTGGTTAAGTGTATACCATGCACCGGTGACTCCAAGCATTGTATTAGTTAAAATACAAATTAGGGCATCAGTAAATAAAGCATAAATAGCTAAAGTTGCTTGTTTGCGTGGGTTAACAATCGTAGTTTCGCTTTGTACAATTGAGTCATAGCCAATACCTATATCTCCAGAATATACTGTTTTGGAAATCCCAAGATATGCAGATAATATCATGGAACTACCAAGAAACCCCCCAAGCTGAGCATGCCCAGTAAAAGCTGATACTAAAACGGTTTTAAAAAATTCTGGTAAAAGGCTTGCGTTACAAGCAATAATGTAAATTGCAAATAATATGTAGCCAATCATAAATATAGGCATAATTACGCTGCAAATATTTGCTAAACGACTAATACCACCGATCGATGAATATACAACAGCTGCAAGCAATCCTAAAATTATCATATATCTATCCAATTCAAAACTATGTTCTAATCGGTCAACGATGATTAAGAAGTTTGAAATCTCTACGCCATATAAACATAGCAAGAAAGCAAAAATATAGGCAAATATTTTGGGACGAAAGGCTTTTTGTAAAAAATACATAGGTCCGCCGTTAAAACCTCCTTTAGGGTTCTGTACACGGTACTTTACTCCTAAATAAATTTCGGAGTATTTTAATAACATGCCGCTTAAAGAGGCTAGTAAGGTCCAAAAAATGCTACCAGGACCGCCAATCATTAGAGCCAGGCTAATAAATACTATGTTTCCCAATCCGACCATGCCACCAACGGATGCAAAATACAATTTAAAAGGGTGTACACCACCATTATCAGAATTGCTTGCTTCGGAATAAATGTCTTTAATGTTATTGCGGAAATTAAATAATGCTCGGAACTGTAACCCACGTGAGATAAATGTTAAATAAATACCAGAGCCAACTATCAAAGCCCAGCCAACATAACTCCAAAAGAAGTCATCTAAAAAAGTAATAATATTAAAAGTAGAATCGATTATAGACATAATTTTTACCAAATTTTATTGTAGTGTGAAATTTTACAAAAATGAGCTAACCTGTTTTCGAGCCGTCAATGGGCACAAAGTTAGAACTAAATAAGATGGTAAAAGACAATAATAATTAGACATAACAAAACAACAAATTTAAGGATTATAGTTCAATACTTCAATTAAGAAAAATATATTTAAACCCGTTTTCGTGTCATGAGTGTTTGTTGATGTTTTAATTAAGTTTTAAGGACTGGCATTTTAATAGGTCTTTTATCCATTGTCAATAATTATTAATAAACAAGGTCAAGTCTGTTTTTAAGCAAAGAATTTTAACAAAATTATGTCTTTAGCAGAAGCGTTAAAGAAATGAATTAAACACTCAGCATGTTGTAGGACGTATTTTGCTGCATTTATTTCAGATATATATCGTTCCAGCCCAGTAGTGCTTTTTAGCATACTATTTAATTCTGTAATGCTATTAAGCGTAATATTATTCTTGGTTAAGTAATTATCCTTTTCTAGCATGATAAGATGGTCAGCTCCAATAGAGGCAGCTACCATAGAAGCAGTAAGATTGGTATCTAGTATTATTGTTTTCCCCTTTTCATTGCAAGCGATAGGAGATATGACTGATACAATATTATTACTGTCGTTAGTAAGTAAAATTTCTGGGTTTACCAACAAGGGTTCACCTTTATAAGAATTTATAGTACTAATAGATTTTTTGGCAATAATTGAGTGACTATCTTTTCCAGATAAACCCACCGCTTGTACACCATGTTTACATAACTTTGCTGTAATATCACGATTAATGCGTCCAGATATTATCATTTCGATCAGCTCTGTGAGCTTATGTTGAATAAAATAGGAATAGTTGCTTCCATGTATGTCAGATAATTCTTGTAATTTAGATTCGACTATCTTTTCATATTCATGCACAATAAATATTCTAGCACCACTGGCGCTTAATATATTTACACTTGCCGCAAAATTATTAAGTAGCACTTTATTTGCGATAATTAGGTCAGAAAGTTTGATTACAATAAGCTGGTCTTGTATCAGCGCGGCTTGCTTTAGAACTTTTTTAATAAAAATCGCATCATTGTTTGTTATAGCGTCAATCTTATTATTGTTGCTGCTTAATGGACTGCACCATACTGAGCTGTAAATCCTTTGTACCATTGCCATTCTTACTACTAGTGCTAATTACATTACACAAGCACCCTAAAGTTACAAGGTAATCTTTTAGTTCTACCACAAATTTATCGTTAATGTTTATTTTATCTGTTTTAGTTAAAATTATTTGATAGTTTTTATCGCAAGATTTTAACAATTCCATTATTTCGATATCATTTTCCTTTATTCCTCTGCGTGCGTCGATTAATAAATTTACAAGCTGTAGCTTGTTTTCATTATGCAAATAGTGGGTTATAAGGTTCTGCCAGTCAGCTTTTTGTGATTTAGGTACTTTAGCAAAGCCATATCCTGGTAAGTCCGCGATTAACATCTTGTCGGCTATGGAAAAGAAATTAATTTGCTGAGTACGTCCAGGTGTGTGGGAAACCCTAGCCAAGGCCTTGCGTTTGCAGATCGTATTAATTAGGCTAGATTTTCCAACATTAGATTTGCCAAAAAATGCTACTTGCGGCAAGAAGAGTTTGGGAAATTGATCCGTTCTTGCCACGCCAGCAATAAATTTAGCTTCTTGTCGAAAAATTTTTGTAGTAAGTTCAGCCACTAATTTTTATCAAGTTTGTTGATATAAGATTGTTGTACTATAGAAAGTACGTTGTTCCAAGACCAGTATATCAATAAGCCGGCCGGGAAGCTACTAAACATAAATAAGAACATTAGAGGCATAAATTTCATTACTTGTGCTTGCACCGGATCTGTAGGAGCAGGGCTCATTTTCTGTTGTAAGAACATCGTAGCTGCCATAATTAGTGGCCATACACCTATCATTAGGAAACTTGGCGGAGTAAAGGGCAGAAGACCAAACAAGTTGAATAAAGTTGTTGGGTCTGGAGCGGAAAGATCTTTGATCCAACCAAAAAAAGGTGCATGTCGCATTTCAATAGTTACATATAGAACTTTGTATATTGAAAAGAATACTGGGATTTGTACAATTAGCGGTAAACAACCCGAAATTGGATTTACTTTTTCTTTTTTGTACAGGCCCATAACTTCTTGATTTAAACGCGCCTTGTCATCTGCATATAGTTCTTTTAATCGCTCCATTTCTGGTTGTAGCTTTTTCATCTTCTTCATTGAGCGATACGACTTATTCGCTAATGTAAACATAAACATTTTTATAAGTATTGTTACAATCATAATACTTATGCCGAAGTTGCCCACATAACTATAGAAAAAATTCATAGCATTAAATATTGGTTTTGTTAGGATATAAAACCAACCAAAATCAATAGCACGGTCAAATAACTTAATGCCATATTGTTTTTCGTATTTATCTAGTAAGTCTACTTTTTTAGGTCCAGCAAATAAATGGTGTGTTAATTCAAAGCTACCACCAGACTCAATAAGTTTTTCATTAGAAATGAAATCTGCTTGAAATTGATCTCTACCAGATTTTGAAGAATAGCTATAATTTGCACCATAATTTTCAATATCATCAGGAATAAATGCTGCTAGCCAGTATTTATCAGTAATACCTAACCAGTTTACTATTCCATTCGAGAAGTTCTCTTTTTTCTCGTCTTTTATTTTGTCATAAGAATATTCTTGCAATTCGTTGGAGACTGCTCCAATCATACCTTGGTGTAATATGTTCACCATGCGGTCGGCATTTTCTTCGTACACACGGTTAATTAGGCCGTAATATTTGGTTGATATAGGTCTAGATGAATGATTTTCTGTTGATTGCTTGATGGTAAATAAGTAATTTTCATCCAGCGTGATAGTAACTTTAAAGATTACATTCTCTGGGCTAGTCCAATGTAGATTTATTACTCCACCTGCGTTTAATTCATGATTATCAGCTTTCCAGTTCGTTGATGAGTTTGGATAAGTAATACCTGTATCCTTGCTCCACCAACCTATCTCAGCGAAATAAGCTTTGTCAGAATTTGAGGGTGAAAATAACGCTACAGGCGGGCTGTTTTTGTCTAATTCTTGATGATATTGTTTTAAGGTTAGGTCATCAAAGCGCAAACCTGTTAGAGCAATAGATCCGGATAGTAATTCTGAGTTTATATTGACCCTTGAGGCTTGACTTATAGCTTCATCGCGTCCTATGACAGAGACATTAGCTTCTTGTTTATGTTGTTCTTTTTTAACACGTGTTTGTTCGTTGTAAGTCCTAGTTTCTGTGGCTAATTTTTCAAGTCGCGGCTTTTCAAAAAAATGGTGCCAACCAAAAACTATAGCTACTGATAAAATAATTGCAGCAACCAAATTTGCGAAACTATAATTCATATAAACACTTCTCTAGATAATCTTTAGTAAATGTTTTTATAGGATTTAACTAAAACAATCAAGACAATTAAGAATGTTTCGAAAAGTTGGTGCTTGCCACAAGAATTAAGAAGTGGAGTTATATATAATATTTTTGCCGCTGCGAGCAAAGTACTGAAGTATAGCAGCCTTGAATTAGAACCAAGCTGTGGGTGATTTATTTAGGTCACTCACCTTGTGCTAGGGAGTAACCTCTCTTGCCATCAAATTCATATAAATTTTCGACTTTAATAAAATCAACATTAGCTGCAGCTAATTTGTCCAACAAAGCAGATATCTGTGCGTGAGTAATTGTTCCAGAATCTGGCATAAAACGACAACACCAATGATCTGAATCCATAAAATAATCGTCATCATGTGGCCATAATTTCAAACCTTTACAAGCGATTGTTTTTAGGATCAAGCTGCCAGCATCAATTCTATTAATTTTATCAGCTACCTTATTTACAGAATTAACATGCATATCGATGAATATATCCACCCCGACAAGAGTTTTTACTTCTGAATTATCGATTTCATAAGTGAATTCTTTGGATACAGATTTTGCAGTGCTATAGTTAGCGACTTTTAGCGTTGAAGGTTTTTGTCCCAATCTTTTAACCACCTCTTCTGCAAACTCTTGAGTTCCTACTTTTTTTGATGAAGTTTTTTCTTCATATATATCAACTGTATGGATGCCATCTTCTATGGTTTTTTTCCAAGCATTTTCGATAGTTGTTGCAATGTCTCCTTGGCCAATATGAACTAGCATCATTATTGCGCCATTTAATAATCCGGATGGGTTAGCAATATTTTTACCAGATATATCTGGAGCAGAACCGTGAATTGCTTCAAACATTGCATAATCTTTACCAACATTGGCAGAACCAGCTAATCCCACTGATCCAGAAATTTCTGCGGTGACGTCAGAGATAATATCTCCAAATAAATTTGAAGTAACCACTACATCAAAAATCTCAGGATTATTAGCGATTTTTGCGGTACCAATATCTACTATATAATGTTCATTTACTATCTTAGGATATTCTTTAGCAATTTCATTAAACACTTGATGAAATATACCATCGGAAAATTTCATGATATTATCTTTACTAAAACAGGTCACTTTTTTACGATTATTTTTAACCGCATACTCAAAAGCATAACGAACAATTTTTTCACAACCAGTACGGCTAATCAACTTCATTGATTCGCGCATATTCTTGGTATGCCTATATTCTATACCAGCATATAAATCTTCTTCGTTCTCTCTTACAATCACAACATCTAATTTAGGGTGCATAGTAGCTACAAACGGTGAATAAGAAATAGACGGGCGTACATTGGCATATAAACCTAGTGCCTTACGTAATGTTACATTTAAGCTTTTATATCCACCACCCTGTGGAGTAGTTATTGGTGCCTTTAGTAGAACTCTAGTACGTTCCAGTGATTCCCAAGTGTCGGCGGCAATGCCTGAACTATAGTTTTTAGCATAAAGCTTTTCGCCAATCTCTATCACTTCTACCCGAATATTTGCCTCAGCCTTTCTTAAAATCAGCATTACTGCTTCCATTATTTCTGGGCCTATTCCATCGCCATAAGCAACTGTGATTGGAACTATATCAGACATATTTACTCCCTTGGTTTTTTTATGTTTTCTTTCAAGCTATGATAATATCATGACTAAGGAACGGCTATAACAAATTTTACTACAGATAGAGTGATTTTTTATTCTCCTGCTGTTTTTAACACCTGTTTATATTCGTGGTTCAACATTTTGACCCCAATAATCCATACTAAACAAATAATCACAAATACGCTCATTAAGAAACCGGCTATATCTTCATGATGCGCAGCTGGAAATATGGTAAATGTTATCATCTGGACGGTAGCACCTATTGATTTGCCAAGTTTTGGCCCAAGTACATCTACTGCTGCTTTGCCCTTTGCTTTCATTTCTTTATCTAAGGGAATATATACCATCTCTTTTGTGGCATCAAAAAGTGAGTATTTTGCTCCTTTGCCTAAAACATTTTGCAAACCACCTATGAAAACAACTAAAGCTAATGGTGATAAATGCACGAAGCTTACCAAAATAATGTCTAAATGATCTTCTAACAACACAAAAAAGAAAAACATAATTCCAGCCAGGAATATCATCATTGGTGGTAACATGGCTCCCCAAATCCAACCGAGCTTGCGTACGATTGTGCTACCAATAAATATGAAAATTAATGTTGAAATACCTGTCCAATACAACACATGCCCCATGTAGGCCATAAAGTCCTTAGTTTCTGGATATAAAGCTTTAGCCCGTGACATCCATAACCCTTCCACTAGGTTTACAGAGGTACTGTATGAAACCATTAATATACAAATAACTGCCAAATATTTAGAAGTAAACACCATTTTGATACTATCTTTTAACGATAATTTCAAAACGTCCGTACGCTTATTTTTAAATTTAATACCCTTCAAATTCTCTATATTGTTCACTTCAATATAACGATGCAAAGCTAAACAAACTGCACCAGAGGCTAGTATAAGTATAGTCATAGATTTTAAGACAATTTCTGAATTGTCACTAATACCTTCAAATAATGGCAATAGAAAATGCTGACTTTGAGTAATATAGATTATAACAGAACCTGAAATGAGTAAGTTCATTTGCCCAAACAATCCAAAAAAGATATAAAATCTTTTCGCTTCTTCGGTTTTAGTAATTTTATTAGCTAACTGCCAAAAAAATAGAAAAAATACAATTACTTGCCATAATTCTCCCATCACGTAAAACAAAACAAAACTCCATTTGCCCCACATAACTATAAACCATTTTAAATGCGGTAGAGCCATAATATAATGTTCAACTACCACAGGATCTGGATGAAAGAACTCTGGGTTAGGATAGATTATAAAGGCAAATAAGGCAAAAAAAACTAAAAAAATCGAAACTATCAAACGGAAGACCTGTTCTGTTGTCATGATATTACAAAGCCCCGTATATAATAGGACAAATAACACCCCCATTGGCATTTCGCCCCATAGCTTGATAAAGCTCAAAACCTCAGTACCAATCATGGTTACAACAAAACCATCTTTTACACTGCGGATAAGATTCAGGCTAAGCAAGATAAACAACATCAAAAAAGCCATAGGCAGAAATTTTGTTAGCTCGTACGACCTAATTGGCCATATAGCCTGTCTGAATTTGCCATGTCTGATTTTACTAAACCAACTAATAGAACTAGAAAGCTTACTCATCAGCTAAGATCTCCTTAAAAAATGTTAATTATACCAATAATCGGTATAAGCTAGAACAATAGGATTATTGTGTCAATGTGACTTTATATAAGAAATGTTTCAGTATTTTACTTAAAAAGTATAAATTTATTCACCAACCATATCCTCTGGAACAACAAATTTATCAAAATCCTCTGCCGATATAACCTTTAAAGCCAAAGCAGCCTCTTTCAAGCTGGTCCCATCTGCAAAAGCTTTTTTAGCAATTTTAGCAGCATTATCATAACCAATATGCGGGTTTAATGCTGTTACTAACATTAAAGACTCATCACGTAGCATATTAATCCGTTTTAGATTTGGTTCAATACCATCAATGCAATTATCAACCAAACTTACCATAGCATCGCTAAGTAAATTAATTGAATGAGTGATATTTTGTATTATCAATGGCTTAAATACATTGAGTTCAAAATGACCATTTGAACCACCAACAGTGACCGCTACATGATTGCCCATTACTTGTGCTGCTACCATGGTCATAGCTTCACACTGAGTAGGGTTCACTTTTCCTGGCATAATTGATGAACCTGGTTCATTAGCTGGTAAGTTTAATTCGCCAAAACCACAACGTGGCCCAGAACCCAAAAGACGTATGTCATTAGCAATTTTCATCATGCTAACAGCTAGAGTGTTAAGTGTTCCAGAGAATTCAACAAGGGCATCATTGCACGCTAATGCTTCAAATTTATTTGGTGCTGTTTTAAATGGTTGCTTAGTGAAATTTGCCACCTCTTCAGCAAACTTTACAGCAAATCCTGGTTTGCAATTAATACCAGTACCAACTGCTGTGCCACCTTGCGCAAGGAAATATAGTTTGTCAAGTGATGTCTCTACTCTCTCTAAGGCGTATTGAATTTGATATGCATATCCAGAGAATTCTTGTCCCAAGGTAATTGGAGTTGCATCTTGCAAATGCGTTCTACCAATTTTTACAATTTTTTTCCAAGCGTTAGACTTATTCTCTAAACTCTTATGCAGCTTTTTTAAAGCGGGTATCAGCTTCTCATGTACTTGCATTACTGTAGCAATATGCATGGCAGTTGGGAATACATCATTTGATGATTGCCCCATATTTACGTGGTCATTAGGATGAACTGGAATTTTTCCGCCTTTTTTACCAGTTAATACCTCGTTTGAAATACTAGCTAATACTTCATTCATATTCATATTAGATTGGGTACCAGAGCCTGTTTGCCATACAACTAAAGGAAAATTATCTGTAAATTCTCCCGCAAGTACTCTATCAGCAGATTTGATTATAACATCTGCAATTGGTGCGTCGAGTGCACCAAGAGCTGCATGCACCTTAGCTGCAGATCTTTTTAAAATAGCCAAGGCTAGAATAACTTCTTTAGGCATTTTTTGTTCGGCAATTTTAAAATTATTAATCGAACGCTGCGTCTGCGCGCCCCAATAATATTTATCCTCGACCTTGATTTCACCTATAGAATCCGTTTCAATTCTGTATTGAGCCATAATATTTCTCTATTGTTTTTTTAATATTTTATACTCTATTGCGCCAGTTTTCTTCTGAGCCATAACTTGATATCCTGTTTTTACACACATCTTACTAACGTAATGCTCACGACAATTACTGACATTAATCGCTTTTCGAGGTGCACCTTGCAATATCTCTAAACGCTCATTTTTTAAGATTATATTAGCGCCATTCCCTAGTAACCTTAGCGGATTATATTGATCTTTATTTAAATAAAAATCAATTACTCCCGAATAGCTTATATTTTCAGAAACTATAGCCGCCAAACACATTGCAGATTTTGCAAGATGTGCTTCTATATAGATTAAACCTGTTTCAAAATGTAAATTCAACTGCACTTGAGTGCTTTTAAAAAAATCATTAAGCAACTTAGTCATATTAATCAAACTCATGCTAGATTCACCATCAGAAATACCGTAGGCGTTGCGAAAAAATTTAATTTGATTTACTAAATTATTAGATTCTTCAGAAGCTAAACTCTTGGCCTTTTGAGCAATAGTTTCATCATCATGCTCAAACAATCCCAGGCAATTATCAATGGTACCGATAGATCCTGCTAAATCATGGCATAATCTAGCGCTCATAGCTTGAGATAGCGCAACATTTTTAGGCATAGATCCTCTTTGGAGATAAAATTATATATGTATTTGCTTACCAAAGGCTTGTAACACAGATTCATGCATCATTTCTGATAAAGTTGGGTGTGGAAAAATAGTATTCATTAAATCTACTTCTGTTCCTTCCATTTCTTTAGCAATGACATAGCCTTGTATAAGTTCGGTTACGTCTGCGCCAATCATGTGCGCTCCGAGCATCTCACCAGTTTTAGCATCAAATATTGTTTTAACTAAACCGTCACCAGATCCTATAATTAACGCCTTTGCATTAGCATAAAATGGGAACCTACCAACCTTTATCTGGTACCCCGCTGCTTTAGCAGCGTCTTCTGTTAAACCTACGCTGGCAATTTGAGGATCAGAATATGTACAACCAGCTATATTAGTTTGTGTAATCTGATGTGCTTTTTTACCAGCTATAGACTCTGCAGCAATAATCCCTTCATGGCTAGCTTTATGCGCAAGCCAAGGAGCGCCTGCAACATCACCAATTGCGTAAATACCCGCATCTGCTGTCTGCATTAAACCATTTGTTACAATGTGCCCACGATCAGTTTTTACTTTTGTTTTTTCTAAACCAATATTTTCTGTATTCCCCACAATGCCGACTGCCATCAACAAAATTTCTGTATCAATCGTTTGTTTAGAGCCAGCATGTTCAAAACTAACACTAACGCCATCTGCATTATTTTTTTGCGACTCAAGTTTTATACCGGTTTTAAATTTTATGCCTTTAGCCTCAAAAGATTTTTGTGCCATCTTTGATATTTCAGCATCTTCTACTGGCAAGATTCTTTCTGCTGCTTCTAAGACAGTAACATCAACGCCCAGAGCGTTATAAAAGCAGGCAAATTCAATCCCGATAGCTCCTGAACCAACCACTACCATTGATTTTGGCGTGGTTTTTGGCACTAACGCTTCGCGATATGTCCAAATGTTTTTACCATTTGGTGCAAACCCATCAAGTACTCTAGCCCTTGCTCCAGTGGCTATTATAATTTTTTTTGCTTGTACAGCTAGCTTGCCATCAAGTGATATCTGCCCAGATCCCTCTAATTTAGCCAAACCTTCAATGACAATTACTTTATTCTTTTTAAGCAAACCAGCAATCCCACCAACTAATTTTTGGGAAACATTACGCGAACGGGCGACAATTTTTTCAATATCAAATTCGATATTGTTTGCTGAAATGCCATATTCTTCTGAATGTTTAAATTTTTGGTATAATTCTGCTGATTTCAACAATGCTTTTGTTGGCACACACCCCCAATTTAAGCAGATCCCACCTAAATGTTCTTTTTCAATAATTGCTGTTTTCTGCCCTAACTGAGCTGCTCTTATCGCCGCAACATAGCCGCCTGGGCCGCCACCAATTACTACTAAATCAAAATTTTCCATATATCTTATACCTTAAATAAACATCAATATTGGAGATTCTATATACTTCTTAAATGAAGCAAGGAAAGTCGCTCCTACTGCGCCATCAACTACTCTGTGGTCGCAGGATAGATTCACATCCATCATTGTACGTATTTCAATTTTATCATCCACAATCACCGCTCTTTTGCTACTCATACCTACGGCTATGATGCAACCTTGTGGTGGATTAATAATAGCATTGAAGTTCTTTACTCCGTACATACCAAGGTTAGAAATACTAAAGCCACCGCCTTGGAACTCTTCAGGTTTTAACGCATTTTCTCGAGCACGTTTTGCCAAATCTTTCATTTCAGCAGAAATAGCTGTAATCGCCTTTTGATCCGCGTTACGAATCACCGGTGTAATTAACCCACCATCAATAGCTACTGCTATCGATATATCAACATTATTATACAGCATTATTGCTTCATCACTCCAGCTAGCATTTGCATCTGGAACATCTTTTAAAGCTTTAGCTGCCGCCATAATTACAAAGTCATTTACCGATAATTTTTTGCTCTTATCTTCACCAAAACTAGCATTTAATTCCGCGCGCGCTTCTAGCACGGAATCCATCATGCACTCAATCGAAAGGTAAAAATGTGGTACCGTTAACTTAGACTCTAATAGGCGTTTAGCAATAATTTTGCGCATATTATTGTTTGGTACGCTCTTGTATTCTTCGGAGTTTCTTGCCACTACACCTTTGGCTTTTATTTGCCCACCACCCGATAAAACATCTGCTTTGATAATTCTACCATGTGGCCCTGTACCGGTTAAACTAGATAAACTCACCCCTTCCATTGCTGCAACACGTTTAGCAAGTGGAGAAGCAAAGATACGAGCCTTTTTGTTGCTAGCATTATTAACAGGCATAGATATTGGTTTATCTGCAGTGACAGATTCTATTTTTGGTTCAGGCTTTGCTTTATCAGCAACAGCTGGCTCTGCCGACTTTTGTATAAAAGCATCAAGCGATCCGGCTGCTTCACCTTCTTCAAGCAACACAGCGATTAATGCGTTAACCGGAACTTCTTGCGCGCCTTCTGCCACAATAATTTTTGCAAGCACACCTTCTTCGACGGCTTCTACTTCCATTGTAGCTTTATCAGTTTCAATTTCAGCAATTACTTCACCAGCCGAGACTTTGTCTCCTTCTTTTTTAATCCACTTAGCAAGATTTCCATGCTCCATTGTTGGTGATAATGCTGGCATTAAGATTTTTATAGGCATAATTCAACTCATCAATTATTTACTTACATTTCTCTATGGCAAGCGCGTTTGGCCGCCTCAACTATCTCTTCGATAGTTGGTAGAGACATTTTTTCTAAATTTTCAGCGTAAGGAAGTGGCACTTCTTTACCAGATACAACTTCTACTGGTGCATCTAAATAATCAAAGGCTTCTCGCATCACAATTGCACTAATCGTTGCTCCGATACCGGCAAAAAACCATCCTTCTTCAACTGTTACCAATCTATTAGTTTTCGTAACCGATTCAATAATAGCTTCTTCGTCTAGAGGTTTGATAGTCCGCAAATCTATTACTTCTGCGCTAATTCCAGCTTCAGCTAGGATATCAGCAGCAGCTAGTGCCATGCCGACTTGCAAAGAAAATGCTAATATAGTTACATCTTCCCCTTCGCGTAATAATTTGGCTTTACCAATTTCTATTGGCTCAACGTTATCTGGCACCTCAAAAGATTGACCGTATAATATTTCATTTTCTAAGAAAATCACCGGATTATCATCTCTAATAGCACTAATTAACAATCCTTTGCTATCTTCAGCACTATATGGTGCTATTACTTTTAAACCTGGAATATGTCCATAAGTAGCTGCAAAGTTTTGACTATGCTGAGCCCCGACTCGCGCAGCAGCGCCGTTAGGGCCACGAAAAACCATAGGACATCCTAATTGCCCACCAGACATGTAATTGGTTTTTGCAGCCGAGTTAACTATTTGATCAAATGCTTGCATGGAAAAATTAAACGTCATAAATTCAACAATAGGGCGCAAACCTGCAAGCGCAGCACCAACAGCAACGCCAGCAAAGCCGTGCTCTGTAATTGGAGTGTCAATCACTCGTTTATCGCCAAATTCCTCAAGCAAACCTTGGGTAACCTTGTATGCACCTTGATATTGCGCGACTTCTTCACCCATCACGAAGACTTTGTCATCTCTATGCATTTCCTCTCGCATTGCACTAAGCAGCGCTTCTCTTACTGTTATTTCAGCCATAACTACCTTACTTATATATATCTGTATAGAGCTCGTCTTCACTAGGGAACGGCTCGGATGTAGCATATTCTGCCACTTCTGCTATTTGTGCTTTAATTTTTTTCTCAATTTCTTTCAACTGGTCTTCTGTTGCATAAGAATTTTCTATAATTAGTTGTCTAACCATAGTAATAGGATCTTTTTCCTTATATCCCGCTACCTCTTCCTTGCTCCGATAAGTAGCAGGGTCAGACATTGAATGCCCACGATAACGATAAGTCTTTACTTCAATAATGACAGGACCGCCACCAGATCGTACACGCTCTGTAGCTTGTACAACCGCGTTATAGACCGCATCAATATCCATGCCGTCAACTTGCGTTCCTGGAATCGCGAATGACTCACCTTTTCTGTATAAGTCAGTCATTGCTGTTGAGCGTGCTAGCGATGTGCCCATAGAATATTCATTATTTTCTATGATGTAAATCGCTGGTAACTTCCACAAAGCCGCCATATTAAAAGCTTCGTATACTTGCCCTTGATTGACCGCACCATCTCCTAGGAAAGTAAAGCATACATTATTTGTTCCATTATATTTCTCAGCAAAAGCTAATCCCGTACCAATTGGTACTTGCGCACCTACAATGCCATGCCCACCATAAAATTTACCCGCACTATTAAACATATGCATCGATCCACCTTTACCTTTGGAACATCCAGATGCTCTGCCGGTTAATTCTGCCATAACATATTTAGGATCAATGCCCGACATAATAATATGGCCATGATCACGATAACTTGTAATCGTACTATCACCTTCTTGCTTTGCAGCTTGGACACCTGCTATTACCGCCTCTTGTCCGATATATAAATGGCAAAAACCACCTATCAAGCCCATGCCATAAAATTGACCACATTTTTCTTCAAACCGTCTAATCAGTAGCATCTTCTCAAATGAAGAGACGTATTGTTTAGCTTCTAGTTTATATTTTCCTTGTTCAAACATAATTCCATTATTTTACAAATAAAATTGGACCATAATATGCTACATAATTATTGTCAACATACTCATTCTTAATGATATATAAGTATATGCACTTTTCCTAGTGTTGTCACAGCAAATACAAAACATCTAGGAAAATAGTTCAATAAAATGATATTTTAACTATTTGCTTGCTATTTGTACAATTTAGTATATAATTTTCCTATTAACTTGTATTAATACTTTCGATCAACTATGACCTATACAAAACCAGAGCAAAAGCTAGTATCATTTTCAGATAATCCAGTCGAGTTAGAAAAAATTTCTAATGACATGAAAAATGGGTGGTCCATAATAAGCTTAGTACGTAATGGCAACTATTATGTTGGTATAATGGAATTAAACTCAAATGCCAATTCCGCTGAAGGCAGCTTGTTTATTCCACCAAGAAAAAAGATTAAAATTTCTAGCTAAACCTCTTAAATTAAAACCTTCAGCTTGCAAATTTACCTTGCTTTCTCTTCAAACTCCAATAGAACTTGTCCACTAGATACATTATCCATTTCTGATACGCAAATTTTAGCAATTTTTGCTGAATGTTCTGCTGTGATTATATTTTCCATTTTCATTGCTGTTAAAGCAAGCAGCTCTTGACCTTGAACTACTTCATCACCCACGGCTACATTAATCCCTACTATTTGCCCTGACAACGGAGCTACTAATTCTAGTTGATCATCTAAATCTACTCTTACAGGCATTAATGCCTCGAGCTCAGACATCCTTGGTGATCTGACATAGGTATCTACAGTAATACCAGAATGGGTTAATCTATAACCAGTTCTAATTCTTTCAACTTTAACATTAACCTTCTGACCGCTAATATTGGCAGTAATAAGTGAGCTGCCAATATTCCAATTACTACGTATATTGATACGATTAGTTCCATAACGTATATTATAACTATCTTCAACCGATTTAATCATTACTGGGAATTGACCATCGTCAATAGAAACAACCCAACGAGTACCAATTTTTTTTGATTGATCAGTCATTGGATTTAATAGAGAAGCAGCGCGTTTTTGTTCAGTCAAGAATACAAAAATAGCTGTTGCCAAAAATACTTCACTTAATTCAGAAGTAAGCTTTGCGCCCGAGAAACCATCAGGATATTCTTCATCTATGAATCCAGTATGAATATCACCATTACCAAAACGTTGATGATGAATCAACGCCTCCAGAAAACTAATATTATGAGAAATACCTTGGATAACAAAAGAGCTAAGTGATTTTTTCATCAGCTCAATAGCTTCATTCCTGGTCGGAGCGTAAGTACATAATTTAGCGATCATAGCGTCGTAGAACATGCTTACTTCGCCGCCTGCTCCAATGCCACTATCTACTCGAACATTAGCATTTTTAGGTGGTTCTTGATATTCTAAGATTCTACCACTTGATGGTAAAAAACCACGTGTCGGATCTTCTGCGCAAATTCTTGCTTCAATCGCCCATCCATTTAACTTTATATCGCTTTGTGAAAAAGATAGCTTTTCTGCAGCGGCCACTCTGACCATTTGCTCAACCAGGTCAATGCCTGTGATTAATTCTGTTACTGGGTGCTCAACTTGTAAACGAGTATTCATTTCTAGGAAATAATAATCTTTATTATTATCCATCATAAACTCCACAGTTCCAGCAGAGAAATAGCCAACTTTTTTTACTAATGCTACAACTTCACTATACATTTTTTGTCTAGTTTTTTCGTCAACAAAAGAGCTTGGTGCTTCTTCAATAACCTTTTGATGATATCTCTGTATAGAACACTCACGCTCACCCAAACACACCACATTACCATACTGATCTGCGATCACCTGAATTTCTATATGCCTTGGTGCTACAATCAATTTTTCTATAAACACTCTAGCATCACTAAAGCAATTTTCTGCCTCAAACTTAGCGGAAGCATAAGCTTTTTCCATCTCTTTAGCATTGTGCACAACGCGCATGCCTCGACCACCACCACCAGCGGCGGCTTTGATAATAATAGGAAAACCAATTTCTTCAGCAATCTCCACTGCCTTTTCAAAGCTATTAATAGTACCCATATAACCAGGCACAGTACTTACGCCTGAGTCTATAGCAAGCTTTTTAGCTTCAATCTTATCGCCCATTTTTTTTATTACTTTTGCACTCGGACCTATTAAAGTAATCCCTTCGCGCTTTAAAATATTTGCGAATTGTGCGTTTTCAGCTAAGAAACCATAGCCTGGGTGAACTGCTTGTGCACCGCTTACACGGATAGCGCTAATAATATTTTTTATCGATAGATAGCTTTCAGTCGCTGGAGAGCTACCAATATAATAGGCTTCATCTGCATATTGGACGTGATCTGAATTAGTATCCGCCTCTGAATAAACAGCAACAGATTTGATATCCATTTTGCGTAGGGTTTTCATAATACGCAAGGCAATCTCGCCTCTATTAGCTATTAATACTTTATCAAATAATGGTTTACTCATGAGTAACTGCTGGTCTCTTTAATCAAAAATCGTTTATAAGGGTAAATTATCATGCTTTTTCCAAGGCATTTCTACTTTTTTGCTGCGTAAATACTTTAAAGATTTACAAATTCTCCATCTGGTATTTTGCGGCTTAATAATATCGTCTAAATACCCCCTAGAGGCGGCAACAGAAGGCGAGGTGAAATTTACTTTATAATCTTCTATCTTCTTTTTCATCTTTTCTGGATCAGCTGCATCTTCTCTAAATATAATCTCAGCGGCGCCCTCTGCTCCCATCACGGCAATTTCTGAATTCACCCATGCATAATTTGCATCGCCACGCAAATGTTTTGAGTTCATTACAATATAGGCACCACCATAAGCTTTTCTAGTAATAATGGTAATTTTAGGTACAGTGGCTTCTGCGTAAGCATAAAGCAATTTAGCGCCATGCTTGATAATGCCGTTATATTCTTGATCGACACCAGGCAAGAAACCAGGAACATCTACCAAAGTAACTAGTGGGATATTAAAAGCATCACAAAAACGAATAAATCTTGCTGCTTTGCGAGAAGCATCAATATCTAAACAACCAGCTAAATGTATAGGCTGATTAGCAACGAAACCTACTGGACTCCCTTCCATATAACCAAAGCCAATAATGATATTTTTAGCATAATTAGGTTGAATCTCAAAAAACTCACCTTCATCCACTACGCGCTCAATAAGTTCTTTCATGTCATATGACTTATTAGGGGTAAGCGGCACCAAGGTGTTCAACGACATATCCACTCTATCTGCGGGATCACGCGTTGGTCGTGTTGGCAAAGCGCTACGATTAGACAAGGGTAAGAAATTGAAAAAACGCCTTGTTTCTAATAATAGTTCAATATCATTTTTAAAAGCTAAGTCAGCTACACCGGACTTAGTTGTATGCATTTTAGCACCACCTAATTTTTCCTGCGTTACCGATTCACCCGTCACTGTTTTAACTACATCTGGCCCAGTCACAAACATATATGACGAACCACTTACCATAAAAATAAAATCTGTAAGAGCTGGGGAATAAACAGCGCCACCTGCACATGGTCCCATAATAAGAGTTAATTGCGGAATAACTCCAGATGCTTTAACATTACGTAAAAATAACTCGCCATATCCACCAAGCGCGTCAACACCTTCTTGAATACGCGCCCCCCCAGAATCGTTTATACCTATAACTGGAGCTCCAACTTCCATCGCAGAATCTAGTAAACTACAAATCTTTTTTGCATGATATTCACCAAGCGACCCTCCAAGTACAGTAAAATCTTGGCTATACACAAACACCAAGCGACCATTAATTGTGCCATGCCCAGTTACTACACCATCACCTGAGAATTTTTTACTTTTCATTCCAAAATTATCACAGCGATGCTCTACAAACATGCCAGTTTCTTCAAAACTATCTGGATCAAGCAAAACTTCTAGGCGCTCTCTAGCCGTCAACTTTCCTTTAGCATGCTGCGCAGCTATTCTCTTTACCCCACCACCCAAACGAGCGGCAATTCTTTTTTTCTCGATAGCTTGTTGCTGATGAAAGGCTTGTTTACTCATATTAAAATATATACATGATTAACTTGAGTAATAATTATAGTAACATTTCTAATAAAAGATAGAGCAAAAATACAAAATTTAAGCAAGAAGTTATAGTTTGTAATGATTTTAGGGGCATAAAATAACTATCTTTATTATCTTGCTCATATATAGTTATTTCACTGAAAACTTAGCTATAATAATAAATATATAATGGATCAAAATCACTCTACGCAAATGACAAATGATTTAAATTTGCCACAAGCTGAAGCCGTCCAGTGCACAGAAGGACCCTTGCTTATACTTGCAGGAGCTGGAACTGGTAAGACTAAAGTGCTAACTGCTCGTATCGCACACATTATTGAACAACGACTTGCATATCCTTCCAATATTTTGGCTGTTACTTTTACTAATAAAGCCTCTAAGGAAATGCAAGAGCGAGTTAATAATATAACGCACGCTGATGGACTTAATATCGGAACATTTCATTCTATCGCTGCAAGAATGCTTAGATCAC
>CAJQOE010000091.1 GCA_905479885.1 uncultured Rickettsiaceae bacterium
ACAAATTGTTTTTATGTCTATTTATAAAATAAGTTTAATAGAGGGCATTAAGTAACATCGGCCTTGAAAAATATACATACATAGGCTATAGAGGCCCAACTAAACTGTGCATTAAATCTGGACTTTATTTTTACCAAAGAACGTCAATTGCGACAATAAATATAGTTTTTTTTTCCTGCTTTGGTGCTGATGTTTTTTTTTAAATTTCGTCCAAAATAGCATCTTTATTCTTTAGAAGATGCAGTTATGGCATAATTTTTTGTAATTATGATGCTACATTTGCACCAAATATAATGCAAATTTAACCTGAATCGCACCAATAATATTATTCTAGCACCACATTGCAGTAACTGAGATAAATAAGGTGCTGGCATTGAAATACAAAACGTTTAGATGGGGTATGAATAAAAAAATCTTGTAAAGTTCTAACCTGATATGTGTTGAAAACAATAGCTTTTTCCTTGTTATATTTCTTCATCATTTCCATTGTCAATCTAAAAAAAATAATATAATGGTTTTTCTGTTAAATTTTTTTCAAACCTTCTTAATATAGTTTTCAATACTTTAAAATAATCTTGAAATAGGTTTGTTCTGTGTCTACCATAACTCTATCTATTATATACCTGGATATAGCGGGCTGGAAATAGGTTTGTTCTGTATCTACCATAACTCTATCTATTTTAAACCTGGATATAGCTGGCTGGAAATAGGTTTGTTCTGTATCTACCATAACTCTATCTATTATATACCTGGATATAGCTGGATGGAAATAGGTTTGTTCTGTATCTACCCTAACTCTATCTATTATATACCTGGATATAGCGGGCTGGAAATATGTTTGTTCGGCGTCTACCATAACTCGTACATCCATGTCCTTAAATTTAAAGAAGTGAAAGAAATAATTGTTAATTTGTAAAACTCTAAAATAAAACTTAAATAATCTAACTTTATTTTTTCATACCCAAAAATTGTAAAATGTGTTCTTCATATAATTGTCAGATTTGGTTTGTTATGTATAAATTCGAAAAACAAAAGATTTTGAATTAAGTAAGTAAATATTTTTAGAAATTCTAATCATAAAAGTGCATAAAAATATATGAAAAAGAGGAAAAGTTTTTGCATTTTTTAACTGCGTCAAATGAAACATTTTGTTTTAAGTTATCTGAACTTTGCTTATGGGGCGTTGTTAAAATATTTGAAAATTTATTCAAAGTTACACGAGTTTTTTCTAATTGTAACCATAGATTTTTAAACTAGAGAGGAATAAAGATTCACACTTTAACATTTTCTTATCATACAACCAACGAAAATTATAAGTGCCTTAAAGGTAAGAAAAAATAATGGTGCTATAAAATTATCCCTTTTTGCTTTTTGTTTATGGTATTGGTTCTTTGCTTCTTTTCCTAATTGCTCTCTAAAGTTATTGCAATAGCGATAGTTGTTGTTCTTTCTTGATCTTGAGCGCGACAAGATTTCTGCTACGTTTTGCTTTAACCTTGAAAGGCGTAATAGACAACCAATTATTGGTATCACTAATAACTATATGGAAGTAATTTAGTAAAGACACCATGAACCAACGAAGAAAACCAATACAAAATAATTAAGAAAAGAGCAACAACCTTTGCTATTGCAAGGTTGGAAGACTGATTAATAAAGAGGGAGCAGTAGATAAAAATACAATATTGCTATTGCAATATTTGACAAATGAGCAGTTTGATAGGGCATCACAAATTATTTCGCCTTTTGGAGGCACCAATAATGGTTGAAAGGCTGCAAGAAGGATCCAATGTCAGATAACTGAGAAGGTCCCCAATATTGCAATGGCTCCAGCAGTTTATAAAAAGTTGCATGACAATTTTATTACTACATTATATTGAACATTGAAACTTTTGCAATGCCCCATGTTTATGTAACATTACATTTTGCATAAGTTTTGACTGTATTTATTTTTGAGCAATGTAGACTTACACGTAACTACACAAATTTATATAATATTTTAAAATTAGCACCTACTGCAGAGAGGACTAAACAAATGCTTTGCTAATATCAAAGATACGTTAATTCTTATTATGATATTTATAAATTATAGCCTGACTTTAGCAAACTAAAAGACGATGAGTCAATTATGCAATAAGTTCTTAATTATCTAATTATGTGGTGTGGCTTATACAACATATACTTACTTAGCAAACTAAAAGACGGTATGGATTATACACAGTATATACTTACTTTTGCAAACTGAAAGACAGTGTGAATTCTACACAGCATATTTTATATTAGCAAACTAAAATACGGAGTGGATTATACACAGCATATTCTTAATTTAGCAATCTGAAAAACAGTGTGGATTCTACGCAACATATTCTTTATCTAGCAAACAGAAATATGGTGTGGCTATATACAGCATATACTTACTTAGCAAATAGAAAGATGGTGTGGCTATCATACAGCATATACTTACTTTTACAAACTGAAAGACGGTTTGGATTCTACGCAGCATATTCTTAATCTAGCACTCAGAATGATGGTGTGGCTTTTTTACTGCATATATGTACTTACTTTAGCAAACTGAAATACGGTGTGGATTATACACAGCATATACTTACTTTTGCAAACTGAAAGATGGTGTGGCTATTATACATCAAATGCTTACTTTAGCAAACTGAAAGACGGTGTGGATTCTACGCAGCATATTTCTAAATTGATCCTCCTCGTCATCTGTGAGAGCTGAGATCAGTGGCTCCAATTTACCAGTTTTCAAATTTGGAACCTAAATAGAGATGTTGATGAAA
>CAJQOE010000092.1 GCA_905479885.1 uncultured Rickettsiaceae bacterium
GCTGCTGCAAAAAAGATTAAAGCATATTTTGAAATTATCATTACCATTAAAGCAATGACTATTGCTATAACCTTGATTAGTGAGGCAGCAAATTTAAAACTTTTATCTGAATCCGATTGTGACATGTCTATTTTACCTATAAAATTACAGAGACCGTTACTATGAAACATAATACATATGAAACAAGTACAGTCATTTTTTGCCCCAACACTAAAGAATTATTGAATATTGTTCTTTCATTGTTCAGGGTTTTAATTTTTTGTTCTAATATTTTTGCTTGTCTACACGCTTCATAGTAACCATTATAGTCATTTATAAATTGTTGTTGATCTGATAACGCTTGAATTATTTGTGATAGTTTGCCTTCTTTTGCAACTTCATCAAGCATAGATAGTATTTTTTCTTTAAACTCCACATTATGGAGATGATCTTTAAATAATTCTTTTAAATCTGATGCAATTATTTTACAAATATTGGGGATTTCTATCTCAGGTTCATGTTGCTGTAGAATATTAAGCATGCTTAGAGTACGCACTATAGGGTTTTCTGAAATTTTAGGAAAGTTTGGCAAAATAGCAGATTTTATATCTTCTGTTAACTCTAATTTTGCGGAAACAAATGCAACAATGTGTTTATCAATATTGAATTTTTTTGGATTTTTTTCTGCTACATAATCTAAACTCATTAATAATTCCGGTATAGTCGATACATAGTGCTCTTTTAATAAAGCGCTATGACATATAGCATTTGGGTTTAAAGAATATACCAGTTTTTCAATACCACGAGTAGTAGATGCATCAGGTTGAATATGCGTAGCCATAGTGATTAATGTATCTGCCTTTGCTCTACTTAAATGACCGGCAGAATCTTCGTATTCTTGATAATATCCCCATGTTTCATCTTTAATAACTTTAAGCACTTTTTCCGCTAAGTCTTTTTTGTTATTTATTACTAAATAATGCAAAAAAGTGGGGATCGAGGCGGCTGATAAAGCTAAGCCTTCCTGGCGTATAGAGCCATCCTTATCTATTATAGATAATAATTTAGATATTTTAATATGAGAGTTTAAAGTATTGGTAACAACAAAAGGTGTATCAGATTTTTTATCTACAAGGCTTTGAATACTTGCCAAATCATCATTATTAAATTGTTCACGACTTGCCCATTTAAATAATTTGGTATCTTTAATAAAATTTATCGCTTCAGTCCAATGACTAAACATAGCATATGAAAGCGCTTTGGCTGTAGAATAATTATGATCATTAAAACCAATGGTATTTTTATTATCAACAAGCGATTCGTGTGTAATTTTACTAATCTTACCGTCTAACCATTCCTTGAGATTGGTAGTTTTCCAACGCATCGCGGCATCATCTCGTGTGGTCCATTTAAAGAAAACACGCAGCTTATCTGGTAATTTAGTACGAGATAACAAGTATTTATACGTTGTGTTCTCGAAACGCGCAATATTGTAATCATGCATTTGTTTGTGATCATTCCAATGAGATCGTGCCGTATAAGCTTGTAACATTGTAATTCCTAAAGCATAAATATCACTTTTCGTGCTTTCAATGAAGCGTGCTGCAGGATGACATTCTGCAAGCTCTGGAGCAAGATACTGTTCTTTTTGATAAAAATCTGGGTAGGCGTCAACAAACTCTCTTAACATTAGAAAAGCACCATCTTGCATTATGATGTTAGTTGGATTTATTGAGCAGCAAAAAATTCTAGCATCTTGTAAATCCATTAGAACGCCAGTAATGCTTGTAACTAATTTTTCTAGTTCAGTTGCATCAATTGATTTATTTTTTTCTAGATAAGCTTCTAAAGTATTTTCGAGATTATAGCTTTCTACAAGCACAACAAGCCGCTCTTCTTTTGTTGAGGACAAGCGTACTACCGAATAATTAACAATTTTATTTAAACCATCGATAGGATGATTATATAAAAAATCTATGTTTTTGATATTTGGCACAAAATTATTTTCAAATACAATAGCAAAATATTCCTCTTGCTCTTCTGTATCTGTTGCATAATAATATTTGCAAAACTCATTGCTTAGCTCTAGAATTTCTTCATTAAGATGTATTTTGAAGATACTATCAATAGTATCTTCAATATTACTCCTAGGAAGAGCTATAAATTCTGCATTTTCAACCATTTGTGTCCTTTTGTTTTTCTACTTATAGCTTATTCGTATATTACTGGCTTTGATTCAACAACCGCATATTCAAGGTCATTAAAATTTTCAATACTTTGTACAAAAGCTCCTTCGTTTGTAATGTTGTCTATAACAGCCACAGCGATACCTTTTGGATAAATTTTACCATCACCGGAAGTATAAATTATTTCACCATTTGTAGCATTATGGCCATCTTTTAAATAGATCATTTTTAAATGATCACCTTGTTTAGTCAGAATACCTCTAACTTTTGAATTACCAGTTATAACAGGAATTCTTGAGTTATGGTCGTTGATAAGCATTATCGTAGCGTAATTGGCGCTTACTTCTGTTATTCTGCCTATAAGTCCTTCCTTACCTTTGACGATATTATTGATATTAATCCCATCGTTTGTACCAGCTTGAATAATTGCTGAACTTGTAAAAGGGCTAAGAGCAGTACTAATTATTCTCGCTGTAACGAAATTATAGCTGATATTCTGAGTAACATTTAGTAGTTTCCTTAGTTCTATATTTTCTGATTGAGTACGTGTGGTTAGTTGCTGCGTATTATTTAATGCAGCTAATGCTATTTTAAGTCGTAAATTTTCCGCTTCCAAATCTTTAAAATAAGATAGTCTACCGTGCGCCCATTTTGATGCATAGATAGTTTCTTGGTAGATCAAAGCCCCAACCGATAATAACTTACCACTGGCTTCTAATAAGCTATTTGCTACAATGCGAGGAGTAGAAAAATATAGTAAATAACAGGACATTAGCACTAAAATTAAAACAAAAAATTTCCTAATTGAGAAAAGTACAAATTTGCTTAACTCAATTAAATTATTTCCTATTTTTACTCTATTAGCTAATATAGCCACTTAATTTATTCCTGTTTAAATAATACATGCTTTAACTTTTGAAAATCTTCCAATACTCTTCCTATACCAAGTACTACGCAAGCTAAAGGGTTGTCTGCCACAAATACTGGCAATTGTGTTGCCTCTGTAAGCACATACCCTAAATTATTCACTAAAGCACCGCCTCCAGTTAAAACTATGCCTTTATCAACAATATCAGATGATAATTCAGGAGGCGTGCATTCTAATGCAGTTTTTACCGCTTCTACAATCTGACTTATCGGCTCTGTCAAGCTCTCTGCTATCTGTTGTTCATTTAATACCATTTCTTTTGGTATTCCATTTATCAAATCACGACCTTTAATGGACATCTCTCTTAAAGGTTTATCTGTTTTTACAAAAGCAGTTCCAATTTGTTTTTTTATCTTTTCAGCAGTGGACTCTCCTATTAAGAGATTAAAATGTCTTCTAATGTATGAAATAATAGCTTCATCCATTTTGTCGCCACCTACCCTAACTGATCTAGCATAAACTATGCCACCTAAGGATAACACAGCAACTTCTGTTGTGCCCCCGCCAATATCTACTACCATAGATCCGGTGGGCTCAGTAACAGGTAATCCAGCCCCTATAGCTGCAGCCATAGGTTCTTCAATAAGATATACTGCTCTTGCTCCTGCGCCTTCTGCAGCTTCTTGTATAGCTCTGCGTTCTACAGGAGTAGAGCCAGAAGGGACGCATACAATAATCATGGGACCAGTAAACGACCTCTTATCTCGTACCGAACGGATGAAATATTTAATCATCTCTTCTGCTGCTTTGAAGTCTGCAATTACGCCATCTTGTAAAGGACGTTTTGCTTCTATGTCGTTTGGCGTACGGCCCAGCATACTTTTTGCTTCATGACCAAAAGCATAAGGCTTTACAGTGCCGTTTTTATTTATTAATGCAACGACTGAAGGGGCATCTAGTACAATACCTTTGTTTCTTTCATAGATCAAAGTATTGGCTGTTCCAAGATCGATTGCTATATCCGATGAAAATCGATCAAGAAAGGCAAGTAATTTCATTGTAAAGGCTCCAAAATATATCTTAAATTAATACTATCATTATTGAAGAGCAGTATATCAAGCTTCTTGAAAATGTAAAATAACAAAGTTACTTATAAGAATTATAAATATAATTGGCAATAAGGTAGCTAAGATAGGATGCAGGCCACTATAGGCTAGAATACGGAGAGATATTTCTAGAAAAAAATATGTGCATATGCCAGTAGTAAGACCTAATACAGACATACGAGTACTTGAATTATCACGTATATTTAAGCTAATAAACCAGCAAGCGATAAAGGACATGGCGACCATACTAAGAGGCTTGAATAATTGTTTATAATAATGAATTTGATATTTAGTAACTATTAGGCCAGAGCGCGCGAAATTTTCAATTGAGCTGTTCAAATTCCATAGAGGGATCATTTCTGGCGGACTAAACCTTTGTATTAAATTATTAATTGATAAATTGGTTGGAAGATTTAATTCTTTTGCTTTTCTAGATGAATTGCGTGTTGTAATTATTGGAGAAGTTAATTTAAATGCTCCTGGTTGTAATTGTACTAAAGGTGTGTCGATGCGTTTTGTAAGGTTGTTAGATTCATCTACTAGTAAAATCGTTGCATCTGTTAGCGTTTGCTTATAAGCATTAATGGATTTTGCTTGTATAATGTAATTATTACCAGCGAAATTTTCGAAAAAGAAAATGCCGGTTGGGGAAATAATAAAATTTAAATGCGGAGTATTACGGAGCTTAGCCTCCAGTTTTTCATATTCTTGTAATCCATAGGTGCCAACAGGATTTATTACGCCTAATATAAATACTCCTATAAAAAAGGTAATAAAAATAGGCGTAATAAACACCTTCCATATGGGTATTCCACTGCTTAAAATTATTACTAATTCATTTTGTTTAGTAATAGCTCGTAGAAACATAAAGGTAGCAATGAAGCAAATGAGTGCTGCAACTTCATTAAATAAATAAGGTAATTTGAACGAGATAAGTTTCCAAAAGTCACTAGGTGTAATATTAGTAGATTTAAATTTTTGTAGAATGTCAAACGCACTGGTTACAAACAACACGCATAAAATAACAGCTGAAGTGAAAAAAAACTGCTTAGTAAACATCTTGGAAAGATATTTTGCAAGAGTTTGGTGATTAATCATGTATCTCTAAAATATATATATAGCACCAACTATACTGAGACGCACAACATTATGCAACATTTGCTCATTATAAGTTATTTGTTTTATAATTGTAGATATTAGAAATTAAGTAAAAGGCCAATAGTGCCTAAGATAGTTTAGCTATTAAATTTTCTATTCAGAAATTTAATAGCTAAACTTGTATGGTTTAAGCAGCTGAACGCTTCTTTTTTTGCCACGTTTGTGGTTTACGTTTGTTGTTGCTGTTATTAGTATTGTTGCTATTGCTGCCGCTAGGTTTAAAATTATTTTTACCACGGTTTTTTCCACCGCCCTTACGGTTACGACGCTCGCTAATATCATCAAGCTTTGCAGTGGGATCTATCAAACGTTGGATAGCTCTCCATTTAATGCCATCAGCTGGGCTTAGGAAGTTTAAAGCTTCACCCGTTGCACCCGCGCGTCCAGTACGCCCGATGCGGTGTATATAATCTTCAGGACATTGTGGCAAATCATGGTTAATAACGTGTTGAATATGCGGTATATCCAAGCCTCTAGCAGCAACATCTGTTGCTATCAGAATACGGTAATTTTGTTTACGGAAGCCTTCTATCACTTGTGAACGTTTGTTTTGACGTAAATCACCGTGTAACGCATTAACTTTATGACCAACCTTGCGCAGTTTTTGCGCCATTGCATCAGCTCTGTATTTTGTTTTGATAAAG
>CAJQOE010000093.1 GCA_905479885.1 uncultured Rickettsiaceae bacterium
TCACATTATTTAGGATTGGATGCAATGCAAACTATGATTGTTGAAAATGCTTCTAGGAACCATGATTGGAAAAGATTTGATGTGTTGAGTTTCCCAATTCCACTATAAACATCCTCCTACAAACTCCTACAAAAATATTAATTAATGTAGAGGTATATTACTTAATTTAGGTGGGTCAATTTTGATTACATTTTTTGCTCTAAGTGGGTCAATAGTTGATTACATTTTACATATGGTGGAATTGGGAAACTCAACACATCAAATCTTTTCCAATCATGGTTCCTAGAAGCATTTTCAACAATCATAGTTTGCATTGCATCCAATCCTAAATAATGTGATATTTTACAATCAAGTGCATCCCATAATTGTAAATGCCGTAAAGAATCTGGGTAGTATACGTCATCAAATTTACAGAGTTCAGAAGGGCTTGCATTCATCATCCAGCCAGCCATTTGATTCATACCATTTAATAAAAACGGGAATGCCCATTGAATCATACCATCCATACGGTTCAAATCGTCACCACTGCCTACATTAATATTTATGCCGACAGAAAAATACACCACGAATAAAAACTTAACTAAAAAATTTACTAGCTCAGATTTAGGCGGTATATCGCCAGCTAATACAATTTTAAAACCAAATAAAATGACATATATTGTCAGCAACGCGCTAACTATCTTATGCATATTTCTTTGAAACTGAAATAATGCGCTAGAATGCCGTGAGTTACTTCCTAAAACTTGTTGCACATCATCAAAGCTACAAACAGCACTGCTAATCATCAATTTAGCGATCATTTCTTTTACACACTCTATCAACGGCCCGCTCATAACTATAGCAGTCTTAGAGTTATCATATGCTCTTTTGTAACAACCACCCATATTACCGCATGTAGTCAAAGAGGTAAGGTTTGCTAGCTCATCTATACCTTCAGGGCTTAAATCCATAAATTCAGAATATATCGAAACAGGATATGGTTCTTTTATATACTTGCAACCAATTGGAATCCAACCACCAAAGCTTTGGGTAGCCACACACATTTTATCATTTTCTTTGATCACTTTCCATGGAAACACCTGTATTATACCGACATCATACATAACTCCTTCATCACCTTCTCGTTTATCTTCAAACATTCGATGATATTCTGATTTTGACAGCTTCCAAGCATCTTGAATATCATCCCATGGGTCGCTATTAGTTAAAAAAGCCTTGCCAATTACTACTATTGTATCTGCAATAGCTCCTACTCTGGCTACAGCTAAGTCAATATTATTGCACATCGAAAAACTTAATTTTTGATCATTAAAATCAATTCGATTACCTCTGTCACAAGCACCTGGAAATAATTCCTCATCATTAATAGTTACTCGTAAAAAAGTATTGGCATATAAACCAGGTGAGATAATATTAGCTACAAGAAAAGTAAAAAACGAGGCAGGAATGCAAGTATGAGAAAATTCACTACGCAATAAATTTCCTGCTCCCTCACCTTCACAACTAAGTTTTTCCAGTGTATCTAGTACAGTATCCAACCCATCTGTAGCACGAGCATTATGAATAGCACTAGATATAGATAAAATTATTATAAGTAGTGCATTTAGTAATTTAAAACGGGGATCAAAAAAACAATTTATAATTTTTACGAATTTAGCATGCAAGCATACAAATAAAATCACTAAGTGATTCACATGAGTTATTTGTCTGAGTCTACTGGCTGTATTATTATACATTAACCTAACTGTCTTACTTCTTCATAGAAGAATGGCAACCATTTTTTAGGGTCGCTACCATGCTTTGCAATAATTTTATCCAACAATACAACTGTATCTGCCCTTCCTGAAAGAACATTAATTATGTTATCCATACCACTTAAATTGACCTTTGCTATAACAGCATTCACCCCTTGCTTGATCAAAAAATACCGGGAAGCTGGATCAGTTGTTTTAATTAATACATATTCACGTTGAGAAAGCATAAAAGCTGTTTTATAAACGTCAGTCGCTTTAAGGTTTGGCAAGAAAATTTGCGTAGATGTTTGCTGAATTAAAGTATCACTGATCTTACTTTTAGTAGCGTCTTCTACACTTTGCGTTGCAAAAATCACAAAAGTATTTAATTTACGCAGAACCTTTAGCCAATCTTTAATTTTAGGTGCAAAGACAGCATTATCAATTAACGCCCACGCTTCATCAAGAACGATCATAGTGCGTGATCCATCCAAAGATATATTGATTCTATGGAATATGTATAGCAGCACTGGTGACAAAGCTACTGGATCTTTTAACAATTCTGCCATCTCAAAGCCAAAAACCCTAGATAGAGATAAATCAATTGCATCTACATCATTATCAAATATACGAGCATGCGATCCTTTGCCATGCCACATTTCAATTCTACTAGCTAAAGTCCCAGGTCCAGACATACCCAGGAAAGGCACCACATTACTAAGTTTCCTGTCTCTTCTATCTAACCTAAAATTACCATCAATAGCTTGGGTTAAAACTTTTATATCCTCTGCGTCAAGTGTTTCACCATTCGAGGTTACTAGAGTACGTAGCCACTCCAGGATAAAGGTCCTATTTTCACTTACATCATCTAATTGTAAAGGGTTAAACCCACAGTGGGCACCAGGGTCAATAGTAGTATAAATTCCATCCATTGCCCTAATGAATATTTCAGCTCCTCTATCTTTATCAAAGAAGAACATTCTTGGCCTAAATTTTTGTGCTTGTGCACATAAAAAATTCATCAACACCGTCTTACCAGCACCGGTTGGCCCAATAATTAAAGTATGTCCAACATCTCTAACATGAAAATTGAAATAAAATGGCGTTCCAGAGGTAGTATCAAGTACCGTTACATAATCTCCCCAGTGGTTACCTGTAATCTGTCCAGGAGGATAATTATGCATTGAAGCAAAACCAGCTAAATTTAAAGTGTTAATCGTTGATTTGCGAATGATATAACTCATATTACCAGGCAATTGCCCCCAGTAGCTAGACTCCATATTCACCCTTTCACGCACTGGTTGCATACCACAATTTGATAATTCTACAGCTGCCATGGATAAAGTGTTTTCTAGAGCCTTCATGTCTTTATCAAGGCATAGTAAGGACATATGATGATCTCCAAAACCAATATCTCCGCTCATGGCCATATCTAGCGCCTGCGAGATTTCTGCAATTTGTGACACAGCTTTATCCTGGGCTTGAATCATCCTGTTTTGTTGCAATTGCATTTTATTAATTGCAATTGTTCTATTAGAAAAGCTAAAACTTTGTGTCATTATAAATTCAAATGGCATCTGTAAGAAGCCATCAAATACTCCTGCAGATGTAGTAGGCCCATATTCGCGCACACTTACTATACCGCCATAACGCTTGCCTCTAGGTCCTCTAGCTTCTATGGAGCGTGATCCAAAAAACAATCTATTAGTTGGCAAATATTCATCTAAATGATTACTTGGTACCATCATTGGAGATTGATCGCCACAATTAACCAAAGTACCTAAAAATTCACTAAGTTCACAAAAAACTCCACCTTTAGTTTTTTTTACGCCTAACAACTTAGTATCATAATCTCTTAATGTGTTAAGTACACGTGTTGTCATCTCTTCCATGCTTTCACGCATTTCACGCATATCATTTTCCCAAATCGATTTATTTGATTTTTGGCGCATTTTAGTGAAAAAATACTCAATAACAGCAGCTCCTTCTTTATCAGGTTCATAAAGGATGCTTACATATAATTCATTAAAATACGAATCTGAATTTGAATTTTTAGCATTCCATTCAGCTTCTAAATAACTAATAAAGCCTTTAGCGGTACTAACTGTAGGATCCATGCTATACTCAGCACTAGATTCCATAACCGGCTTACGTCGTCTAATTGTATGAAAATATAATGTGACATTTCCAGACGCCATATTTTTTAACAAGGAATTTCTGATACCTTTTCGTATATCTAGATCATCATCATCAGCTGTTTCAAATGAAAATCCACCAACTTTCACAACCTGCAGCAAACCATTATTTTTAGTCAAAATAGTGTTCTTATTCCAATGGCCTTTATATGGAATAAAGTCAGAAACAGGCTTTTCTTTTTTTGAATATTTTTCCTTAGCCGAAGCTGTTTTAAATAATTTAAACATATAATCCATCTATCTCAGGCACTATAAGAGTTAGCTCCATAATATGACTTATTAGGACACTGGTTGCATTTACCAGCATAATTCAGGTAAAGCTCCATGAATCTTGGCTCTTTAAAACACAAAAGATATCCGATTAAATGCACTACAGCTGCTATGAAAATAATATAGATACTAGATTTTTGAATAAACATGGTTACGGCTACCATAAGATTCAACATTGCATATTGAATACTTACTCCAAAAATCATCGATGGTCTGGTTAAACCCACGAAAAGCGGGTCGGATGTTAATTGCCCTGACATAATGCACCTCTAAATATCAATTAGATAAAATACTAACATATTTCAGTCTAGTTGAATTAGATAGATCAAATCAAACCTATACTATCAATATGCTAAAGATTTTTATAGCACGAGTCATTGGCGCACCAAATAATACTAAATTGCTTAAATTAATACACATTTGAAGGCATAATTAACTGTAATCATTTAAAGAAGCGATTATGGCTATATAATAGTCGGTTACGATAATGGACTTTATACTCCAAGTTCGATCAATTTATTCTTTTCTAGATTGATTTTATTTTGAATATACAATGTAAGTTCTCTTGCATCTTGATTAGCGAAATCTTCAGGCATCATCACTTCTATCACTTTAACTTTTACAGTACCTTGTTGTTTGAACCAAAAACCTTTTGGCCAGACCAAGCCAGCATTATGCGCAATCAATGCTATCGGTACTTTAGCATTTAGGGCAAGCTTAGCAGCGCTTACTTTAAATGACACGGTTTTATCAACAGAAACACGAGTAGATTCTGGAAACATAATAATAGAGATACCACCATCAATTTTGCGTTCTCCTTCCTTTAGAATTTGCACTACAGATCTGCTATTACTCCTATCTACAGCTATAGGCCTAACAGTTTTTAAACAACGCCCAAATATTGGTATATCTAACAATTCTTGCTTCACTACCCAAGAATGTTTTGGAATAATCAATTGCATAAAGAAATTCTCCCAAAAAGATTGGTGATTTGCTAATGCAATGTATGGCTTAAAATCTTGTGGTAATTTATCTACCCCTTCTGTTTCAAACTTAATACCACATATACCCCAAATCAAATATATAAAAATATATGAAAATATTTCTGACATTTTATAGCGCCAAGAATACGGCGCACCGATAAATTGTACTGGTATACAAAATAAAACAAAAAATGATGTCATCACTACACTAATTATTGTATAAAACACAATAACTTTTAAACGCCAAGATAAAGACATAAAAAATATAACCCCAAATTTAACTAAGAGCAGAACTATATAGTATTTTTTCACTTCGTAAAACTATAATCCTTATATATACATATTAGAAACTAAATTATAAGATCTTTTTAGAGGCACTATGACAAAAACTGCATTATCAGGTATCCAAACAAGTGGTGGATTACACCTTGGCAATTATCTGGGATCCATCAATAATTGGCTAAATTTACAGGAGGATTATAATTGCTATTTTTTCTTAGCGGATTTGCATTCTATCACGGTTGATCGCAGCGCTGAAGACTTGCGAAAATCAACACTTAGTGCAGCTGCAACTTATCTTGCCGCCGGGATTAACCCTAAAAAATCTACTATATTTTTACAGTCAGCTATAAAAGAACATTGTGAATTAGCTTGGATGCTAAACTGCATTACCCCTATAGGCTGGCTCAAACGTATGACACAATTTAAAGATAAAGCTGGTAAAAAACAAGATAATGCAAATACTGGGTTATTTACTTACCCTATTTTAATGGCAGCTGATATTTTACTCTATAACGCAGACATTGTACCAGTTGGTGATGATCAAAAACAACATCTAGAACTTACCAGAGATATAGCAGGAGTTATCAATAGAAAATTTGGCCAACAAATTATAAAGGTACCAGACCCCTTAATACAAGGCACTGCAACAAGAGTTATGAGCTTGCGTGACGGTAATAAAAAAATGAGCAAATCCGATGCTAGCGATGCGTCTAGAGTGAATCTTACGGACAGCCCAGATATTATAATGCAAAAACTTAAAAAAGCTAAAACAGATAATTTAGCTGAAATAACTTATGATCCAACACAGCGTCCAGAAGTAAGCAATTTAATTAATATATTTTGTGCATTGTCGCAACAAACTCAAGCTTCTATCGTAGAACAATACCAAATCAAAGGATTTGCTGTATTCAAAAGTGATTTAGCAGAACTAATAATTTCTAAATTAGAGCCAATAAACATAGAATATAAAAAAATAATTCAAGACCCACAATATATTAAAGATACCTTAGCTAATGGCGCAAACCGAGCTAGAATCATAGCACAAAAAACGTGTAGCATGGTAGCAGAGAATTTTGGTTTGCTATGATGCAATATTTCCTTTGGTATCTTTCTTTCAAAGAGCGATAACACAAGGCTGTAAAAATATTGGTCAAAAAGTAGAGCTATTGGTGTTGTCACTATATATGCTACTTATATTACTACCATATGGGATGATAGAACTGCTAAAACATTTATTATTGGAAATGTTGCAACTATAGCTTTTATTGCAGATATTATTAATTGAGCAGAAAAAAATAACTGATAATATTGAAAGCAATGAAATCGGTTCTGTTGCATGCTTTGTCGAAAATGTAAATTCAACGCAAATGCTCAAAGAACCAGTTTTTTTAAATATGCATTGATTATAATTATGGAGTTATCCTTGCAAGCCAAAAAGCAAGAATAACTCCATAATTTTATTAATTAAAGGCAGCTTCAGCTAGAAGATGACTATTAGTTTCTTCTTGACCAGCAAAGCCGTCTACTGCGTGATCAATTAGCTGCATCATTTCTGGATCGACAAAGTATTCAAGCAGGTCTTTTGGTATATCAATAGCGCCACTACTGCTCCAAAACGTATCATTTTTTAAACTGTCTAAGATTAACGTTGTAGTAACTTTTTTATCAGCAACATTATTTTGTGCTAGCTCACTGTAATTATTATTATTTTCTGCTGACTCATTATTTTTTGACCACTTGAAGAATCGTGAAATCATCTTTTTGATACTATAGTTCTCTCCACATTGCATAAGAAGTCCTTACAAAAGTAAACTTCTTAATACTATATTAGCACTTAATTACTAATTAATGTAAAATAAGAATAATTTTGCAAAATTATTCTTATTGGATAGGATGAATACAAAGAACTAAATACTGTGGCATATTATCAGAGCTAATGAAAAACCGAAGTAATTCACGGCATTCTGGGGTATTATTCGAGTTTCAAAGCAATATGCATAATATTTTCTAAAACTAAAATCTACTTGCTAGTCAATGAATACATTAATTTGCCAATTAAATCTTCGATATTTAAGGATGATTGGGTAAATTTAATTTTACCCTCATTGCTTAAATTATCCTCTGACACACCTGGGCTAATACGGATATACTTTCCACCTAATAATCCACTTGTGGCAACGACAGCTCGAGAATCTTCGGGAATTTCTATTTTTTTGTCGATATAAAGTCTTACCCCGGCATAATACGTATCTGAATCCAATAGGACGCTATCAACATAACCGATTTTAATACCAGCTAATTTTACATCTGCACCTTCAGAAATACCATCAATATCCTGAAAATTTGCGACTACGTTATAGCCGTCCCGTGTTTTAGATACGTTGCTTACATTGTAAGCAAAAACTAAAAAGCCAAAAGCCACTACTAAAACTAACAAACCTACTAAAGTTTCAATTACACCTTGTTTCATCTATATATCTTCTATTTATTTGGATTCCATGCTGAGTATGTTTCTAATTTTTTATTCTTAGATTTATCTGGGTTGTAAGCATGCTTAGTACCAGTTAAATTTGGAATATGTTCTTGCTGCCAACTATAGGATGATGCGTTAGCATTAGGAATTTCATTATTAAGGTGATGCAACCACGCATGCCACATAGGAGGCACCTTAGAGCTTTCAGCTTTTCCATTATATACGACAAAACGCTTAGAATGCCCTAAGTAATTCTTATTTTTACCAACAAAATATTTATTACCAAACTGATCAACACCAATTTCTCTTGCAAAAAATTTAATCCACAAACTATTTATGAATGACATTTGTCTAACTCTCTCCTCGCCAACTCCCTACCTTCAACAGCAAGTCTATCAGCGATATCATTACCTTCATTTTCCGAATGCCCTTTTACCCAGGACCAAACAATATCGTGTTTTTCTATTTCATGCTGCAAATTTTTCCATAATGCAGCGTTTTTCACTGGCTTATTGTCGCTTTTACGCCAGTTGTTTTTTTCCCAGTTATGTATCCATTCTGTAATACCTTTTTGAACGTACTTACTATCTGTATACAACTCGACTTTACAAGATGTTTTTAAAGTTTGCAAAGCAGAAATAGCTGCTTGAATTTCCATCTGATTATTTGTAGTTTCAATCTGATGACCAAAAATTTCCTTGCGATTATTTTTAAAAATTAAAAGAGCACCCCACCCGCCTGGCCCAGGGTTGCCAGAGCATGCCCCATCTGTATATATTTCTACAAATGGTTTAGGAGGATTTGGCATAATTATTTTGTCTTTTTACGAAATTTGTCAATTGCTATAACTTCACCAGCTTTTTTTTCTGCTTCTTTGGTAGTAGAGTTAATCTTAGGTTTTGTCTTAAAGGAATCCTTGCTCTCTTTTTCTAAGCTACTATCTTCAACATACTCATCTTCATTGTTTTTTCTAAACTGAAGACTAAAATTTACCGAAGGGTCAACAAAACCCGTTAAGGCAGAGAACGGAATCTCTATAGTTTCAGGAATACTATTAAAAGCTATATTTACAGAAAATCTATCTTGCAAGACCTGTAAGTTTTTGTACTGATATTGTAGAACTATAGTGATTTCTTTGGGATAACGCTGCCTGACATGTCTTGATAATATCACTTCAGGGTAATCAGTACGAAAAGAAATATAAAAACATTGATCATCACCCAGGCCATTATCTTGCGTATCTAGCAAAACCTTACGCACGATTGCTAACATTGCTTCGTCGATTAATGATTGATAGTCAACTGCCATATATCTACATAATAATTTTATTTAATAGGACTTTTCTGTTGCCAGGTAAGTCCCCAACCCCGTGGCTAGCTACAATTAAGCAGCAACAGCCGACAAGCGATTATTATCGTTTGCATTTACTTTTTTTGACCCAAGATCAAAAGATCCAGCGGAATCATACTGGGTAAAAATTATCCCTTTACTAAACTCGTCGATCCTATTTCGCTCCCATAAATAAATGGTGGAAGCGCCGGGTACCGCCCCCGGGTCCGAAGTTCTTATTTCGAACAACGTTTATTACCATAGCTACAATTTAGTAGCAACTACGTATTATAACGTACATACCTACATACTGTAAAGTAAAAGCAGTTATTTTATTTAGATTTTTGCATCTTTTTTAGCAAAATATTTCTCTTTAATGGTGATAGATAATCTAAAAACACTTTGCCATCTAGATAATCTAGTTCGTGCTGTATCACCGTTGCCATCCAACCACTAGCTTTTAGCGACTCTTTCTGGCCATTATAATCCAGATATTCAACTTCAATATGTTTAGGGCGAGTAATTTCAGCTCTGATTCCTGGATAACTTAATGAACCTTCTTCAAATACCTGAACTTCAGATGAAGCATAAGTAATCAATGGATTAATCAGCACATATGGTTGTCTCGTATTATTTTCTTGCAAGTCAATAACGTCTATTCTTTGCAGAATGCCAACCATATTGGCCCCAAGCCCAACTGCACCATGTTGGTACATAATGTTAAACATTTGATCGACAATAAAGCGCACCTTGTCATCTACATCCAGGACCCTTGCTGCTTGCTTTTTAAAAATACCATTTGGTGCATAAACTATCTCTATTGAGGTTTGCATTGAATTTTTATGACCTGATTATTGTTTGGAATGCCTTTAATTCAAATTTTGGTAAGACCCCTAATAAATGATCAAAAATATCAGCTTGGATATTTTCATAATTAGCCCATCTAGTATCCTTAGTAAATACATATAATTCTATAGGAAGACCAGTAGGAGTTGGGTCAAGTTCACGTACTAAAAAAGTAAAGCCTTCTTGATGAATTCCTTGATTGCTTCTAAGATATTGCTCTATGTAATATCTAAACATGGATATGTTTGTTTTTTCGGCTTTTGCACTAAAGAGTTCAGGGTTATCCTTAACTAGAGGGAGCATAGCAGGCATTTTTTTGAGCACATTTAAACTGGTCTGGTCACAAATTTTAATCGTATCCATATCCAAACTAATGGATCTTTTAATACGTCTTCCGCCTTCTTCAAACATTTGGCGCCAATTTTTTACACTTGTCACCAAGAACGCTGAAGTTGGAACAGTAGTATAGGTACCATCAAAATTGCGGATTACTACTACCGTAATAGTAATTTTTTTAATATCTCCATCGGCATTATATTGAGGTAAAGTTACCCAATCTCCAACCTGTATAATATTTTGAAAAGTAAGCTGTAAACTTGCCAATAAACCAAGGACCGTGTCTTTAAAAACAAAAGTCAATAAGGCAGCTGCCGCGCCTAAACTAGTAAATAACGATGAAATTGGAATACTTAAAACTAAAGATAAAACGCTCAACACAGCGCACATACTTACTACAAGCTTAAGAATATTCATATGCAAGCCAATAGCAATTTTTGCTGATTTGCGTTTGCTCTTATAAATATCAACAGTAATATCCATTAAAGTGTGCAATACTGAAGTTATGGTTACAACTATATATATACCAAGAGTCACCTCTTTAATCCTAAGCATTGCGGCATTCATAAGATCATGCTTATTTAAAACATCCCCCCAAATCGTAAGGTATATAGCAAGAAACAGCCATATTGCATGTTTTGATAAATTATGCTTAGCAAAAATTTTTCTATAATCCGTATTTTTTCTATCTACAATTTTTCCAACACTTGGTAAAATTAATTTTTTGACTACAACAAGCAATGGATAAAAAGCTATAACCATTATAGCAAGCATGACTAGTAATTGATTACCTTCGTATAGTGAGTATACATTTTTAATAGCAAATAACTCATGCATGTTTTTCTCCAATTTTAAATAAATTCACAGTATAGTACACAACTTCCACTAGGTACATACTGTTTTTTCTCCGTTCAAGAGAATTTAGGATAGACAAATGTCTTTTTATTGATTATAAACTTCTCACATGGCCAGATAGCTCAGTTGGTAGAGCAAAGGACTGAAAATCCTTGTGTCGGCGGTTCGACCCCGTCTCTGGCCACCACTTATAAAATCACTGAGCTGTCCAACCTCCATCCATTGAAAGCGCAGTTCCTGTAATAGATGCAGCCTCTTTACTACATAAATAATACACCAAAGAAGCTACTTCTTCTATTTCTACAAATTTCTTAGTAGCTTGCGCAGCAAGTAACACGTTATTTACCACATCATCCTCTGTCATATTACGTGCCTTAGCCGTATCTGCAATTTGCCCTAATACCAATGGAGTTTTAACATAACCAGGACAAATTGAATTTACCGTGATGCCTTCTCTTGCTACTTCTAGAGCCACAGCTTTTGATAAACCGTGTATACCATGCTTTGCGGCTACATAAGCTGATTTAAAAGGCGACGCCACCAGAGCGTGCGCTGAAGCAATATTAATAATCCTACCCCATTTTTGACTTTTCATAGACGGTAAGGAGTTTTTAATGGTGTAAAATGATGCATTTAAACAAACACGCATAATTAGCTCCCATTTATCTGCTGGAAATTCGTCGACTGGTGACACAAACTGAATACCGGCATTATTTACCAAAATATCTATTTTAGCAAAATTTTCAATAATAGTGCTAAACATTGCATCTATCTCTTCTGGCTTAGACAAGTCTGCACTATTATACAGTACATCAGTAGCACCAAGGACGGTTAGCTCTGCTAATATTGTATCTATTTCTAACTCACTTCCAAAACCATTAATTACCACGCTCGCACCTTCGCTAGCAAATTTTTTAGCTATACCGAGCCCGATGCCACTAGTTGATCCGGTAATCACCGCTACTTTATCTTTCATAAACTTAACCATTTTTATTTTAAAAATTTTTCTAACTGTAGTATACTACCCAGCAATTAGAAAACTTAAACAAATAATTATGCAATCTATAGAAACAGAAAAGACAAAATCAAACTCTGTGTCTTGTAAAGGCAAGGAGGCACCCTATGATCATCCTAAAATCTATCTTGAAATAGATACTAAGGTTGGTAGGATTGACTGCCCATATTGTAGCAAAATTTTTGTATTAGATAAGCAAGATAGTAAATCGTGAATAAAAAAAGCTTTCTAATCTCTATCTTTACTGTTTTCGTGCAATATTATGATTACCATTTATTTGGTTTTCTAGCTGCTAATATTGCAGGGCATTTTTTTCCCGCTGATAATATTACTATACAATTATTAAATACATATTTCCTTATGGCTCTTGCCATGATCGCTAAACCTGCTGGAGCTATAATTTTTGGTAAAATTGGCGATATACGCGGTAGATCAAATAGCTTTAAAATTAGTCTGGTGGGTACGGCTATAGCATCCACTATTTTATTTGCTATCCCTTCTTACGAATCTATTGGACTTATTTCTGCATTTTTGTTGCTAATATGCCGTATGGCTATTTGTGCATTTGTTACCTCAGGATCAGATGGCGTGCGTATATATATTTATGAACACATTGATAAGTCAAGGCAATGTCTAGGAATTGGTATAACCACCCTCTTTACCCAAGCTGGATCTTTAACTGCTTCAGTATCAGCATGGTTTTTTACATTAAATTATCTACCAGAATATAGCTGGCGATTTGCTTTTTTATTAGGTGGGTTTTTAGGATTATTTGTTCTCATAGCAATGAAAGTTACTAATTTTTCTGATAGCAAACCTGTAAAAGATGATGCAAGTTTTGAAAAATTTCGTGAATGGTCACTGGCTAAAATTATTAAATCCAATTGGCGCCTATTCCTGTTATGTTTGACACTTGCCGGTGCTATTGGTAGCACGAATCAGTTTTTGATAATATTTTTTGGAACTTATAACTTTGAAATATTGCATACTATTGATCGCTCCAGCATGCAGTCATATATATCATTAGCTATTGTCGCCTATATGATTTTTAGTATTATAGGTGGTCATTTGGCCGATAAATTTGGTAGATATCCTGTCACAGTTATTGCTTCAGTAATTGTCATTGCTTTATGTGTTCTACTATGTATATCCTTAAGAAAGATGATTTTAAATGAATGGCTATTTATTACAATTGCTGCTGTAATGCCTTTTATTACAATGTCTTCTGCTGCTATTTTAAAACAATCAATCCCAGTAGCGATTAGATATCGTTTATTCTCTCTAAGCCATGCGATTGGGTCTGTTATACTCTCTGCTCCAACGGCTTTTCTTTCGACTTTACTTTATCACAAAACAGGAATCTCATGGCTACCAGTTTGCTATTTTATGGCTATGATTTTACTGATATCTTTTTCGCTATATCACCTAAATAAACATACTGTGCAGGAATAAACCACTAAAGTTCTCGGTGACCAGTGGTTTTTGTCTTGGCCTTTGCTGTAACTACAGGCTGTTTATCAGAAGCTGTCTGCACTTGCTCTCGTATTTCTTTAGTTGCAATAGTTTTTACATTCTCTTTTAGTTTTTCAAAGGTAGTACGAGTAGGGGCTAATTGCTTTCTAATATCGTTAGTAATTTTTTTATTAACATAATGGTTTATTGCCTTTAAGCCATGGTGTTTGACACTCTACCAATTGAATGTAACATACGATCTTTCATACCCATTTGAACATTAGATATAGCTTCTATATCTTTATCAAACCTTGATACTCCTTTTGAATCCTTTGCATAATACGCCTCTTTCTCTGATTCGGAAATAATGCCCTGTCTTTCGCTTATTTCTATTATTTCGTGAGCAAATTCTTTGATATCGCTCTTAGACATATGGGTTTTATTTTCTAATTTTTGCAAGGATGATTCTACTAGTTCATTCATCTCTTTTGCTGCAGCAAAGGATGGAGATTTATGCCGTTCTTCTAGCAAAACGTATAGCGCCTTCTACGGTGAATACATGTTGACCACTTTCGCTTACTTGATGTCCTGTCCATTGAAGCTGAGTGGATGGAGGAATTAAATACTCTTCTTCATAAGGTATCTCCGATATAGCAGAAATGCTCTTACCATGTACATTTTTGTAAATAACTTGCACTCCGCCATTAAAATCCTTCTGAGAAGACATGGCAGTACTGATGAACGATTGCTCTACAGATACTTCATGCGTTTGAGCTTTTTCTAACATTTTGTTCAAACCATAAGTATCTTGATTGCGTACTACGTATGGTAACTCTATATCCGGCACCTTGGTTAACGCATAGGAAGCAACTGCAACATGAGCTACAAGATCTGGAATATCCTCTATTGCCAAATTTTCGTGTTGACCGCGCATTAGAGCATTCATT
>CAJQOE010000094.1 GCA_905479885.1 uncultured Rickettsiaceae bacterium
CAAGCGCACGACAGGCTTTTTGTCTTTCGGATGTTTATCAACTGGAATATCTCTCCATTCTGAATGAAAAATAAAATGTTCACCATCAGACTTAGCTTTCTCTCGCATGACAATAATTTCTTCTTGCGGAGTAAAACAATAATAAGCTTTACCTGATTTGACTAAATCCTCAGCCACCTGAACATGCCTATCTGCCCGCTGTGATTGATAAATAATATCCTCATCATGCATAATAGACAGCCACTCAAGAGAGGTAAGGATTGCTTGCTTGGCACTTTCTGTTGACCTTGCTGCATCGGTATCTTCAATACGTAATAAAAATTTCCCACCATGATGCTTAGCAAATAAATAATTAAACAAGGCGGTGCGCGCTCCACCTATATGTAAATATCCGGTTGGTGATGGAGCAAATCTAGTTCTTACTGTCATGTATCTAATTTTATGATTATTTATCCCATAATCATATTACCAGCTTGCCCCTTAGTCCAGCTCTTATTCAATGCTATCGTGCATGATTAATAATTATCAGCGAGAATTTTATGTTAGGAAGTTTTTTGGCTAGTATTGGCGGCAGTATCGGTAAATGTTTTTGCGGCGGAATATTATCGACTATCGGACGCTATGCTGGACGCAGGCTTGGTAATTATCTAGAACATAAAATGTTGCATCGCACTAACATTACCCATAGATTTACCAACGTAAAAGATGGTTTCTATATAAGCAAGGCAGAATATGGCACAGCTATCCCACTAATCTTTGGTAAAATGCGTGTTCCTGGTCAAATTATTTGGGCAGGAAATGTCCGCTCTGATCGCAATATAAGCACCACTACACAACATTTTAAAAAACAACATACAACGTTGAATAAACACACTATAGCTCTAGAATATTATGCTAATTTTGCTATGGCAATATGCGAAGGAGAGATCACTGAAATTGGTCGTGTATGGTTTGATGATCAAGTAATAAACCTTGGGCAATATAATTTTAGATTATATAAAGGTGATGAAGAACAATTAGCAGATCCATTAATTGTTAGCTTATCGGAAAGTGCCGCACCAGCCTATCGAGGACTTGCATATATTGTTTTTGAAAGATTGCCACTGGCAGATTTCAATGATGTAATCCCTAATCTTTCATTTGAAATCACTAGAAAACCCAACATAAAGCAAGAACATTCTGTTGAAGATTTAGTAAAAGCAATGGTCATGATTCCAGGCTCCGGAGAATATGTTTATGACACCATAATTCAGAAAAAATCTGTTTTACTCCCCTCGGGCGCCGCTATGTCAACTACTATCCTAAATTCGCATAATCATTATAATATAGCTAATAGTATACATAGCCTAAATCAGCTACAAATGACTTGTCCAAATATTGAATGGGTATCACCTGTAGTTTGTTGGTTTGGTAATAAATTAGATGCAAAAGATTGTACTATAAAACCAGCTGTGGAATTTAAAGATGTAAACTTATCTTATAGCGAAGAATGGTTAGTCGGTGGATATGATCGAAATACTGCATACGAAATCACCAAAGACAATTTTAACAATCCACTGTATGGAGGTAGTGTCAATGATGCAAGCGTAGTTCGTTACCTAGTGGAAATTAAACAACGCCAATTGAATATCATGTTTTATCCCATGTTTTTTCTTGATGTCCCGCAGAAGCCATGGCGGGGTCACCTTACTACTGATCCGCAATATATTCGCGACTTTTTTCAAAAACAACATGGATATAATGATTTTATCTTACACTACGCCAACCTCGTTAAAAATCATGTAGATGCTTTTGTAATCGGTTCAGAACTTATTGGTCTTACTAAAGTTCGTAATGGTGATGATTTTCCAGCCGTTTCTGAACTTATGAAACTAGCTCAGCTAGTTAAACAAATTGTTGGTCCGCATGTACTTGTTACTTATGCTGCTGATTGGTCTGAATATCATCATACTGAAGGTGGATGGTATAATTTAGATCCGTTATGGGCATCGCCTGATATAGATTTTATTGGCATTGATGCGTATTTCCCTGCTACTAAAACCGTCTCTTCTATTATTACTCCAGAAGAAATAGCTAATGGCTGGGCTTGCGGTGAAGGATATGATTATTACGTTGACTACACAGATAATTCTCAGCACCCTCTGCAACCAGAATATGCTTGGAAAAATATACGTTATTGGTGGGAAAATAATCACCGAAATCCAAATGGAGAAACTACACAGTGGCAACCACGCTCTAAGCCTATTTGGTTCACTGAGTTTGGCTTCCCTTCCATCGACAAAGCCTCAAACCAACCTAATCTTTTTTTTGATCCAAACTGCATAGATGGCGGGATTCCTAGACACTCGAATGGCGGCACTGATTTTGCTATTCAAAGAAAGGCTATTCGAGCCTTCCTTGAATATTGGGAAACTCAAGAATATATAGGTGAAATGTTTCTGTGGACATGGGATGCACGCCCCTACCCTGCTTGGCCGCACATGCAATTCTGGAAAGATGGCAATTTATGGGAAAAGGGTCATTGGGTGAATAATAAATTCGGTGCAAGCAGCCTGGCTTCTATACTTCTGGAAATCTCACATCGATGCGGTATCAATATTACTAATCTTGAAGTCAGTAGTGTAGATGAATCCGTAGAGGGATTTGTGCTCAGCCACCAAATCACTGCTCTTAATGCTATTAACACATTAAGAGCTGCATATTTTTTTGATGTTTGCGCCAATAATGGTGAAATAATTGCTTTTGAAAAAAGAGGGTTCAAACCGAATATCAACATAAATTCCACAGCCTGTATAAAAATTTCAGACAATAATTTTATAGAAGAAATAGAAATACCGCAAGAAGGCATCTTAAGTGCCATTAATCTATATTTCATCAATTACCACAACGAATTTGACTCTGCTTATGCATATATCAACAATGAAACTAACTCTTATATAAACAAGGCGCTAATCCGCTTTCCTATTGTACTAACCGAAGATGAAGCCAAAAATATTGGCCAATTAATACTCAGAAATGCTGCAATTGAAGATACAGTCATTAAATTCATTATAAATGCCAATATAGTCCAACTCAAGCCTGCCGAATTTATAGTCCTACAACATGCAAACAAACAATATTCCATTCGTATAATCAGCACCCAAATAGATAAAAATAATATAATAGTAGTAGGAATCATTGACGATAGACGCAGTTATTTCAACATACCTACAGCCAAAACTCAGTTAAAGCTAGCGCACGATACTATTGATAGCGCATTAGTTATATTAGATATGCCATTTGCATTTGGAGATATCAAGACACCATTCTTAACTGTCTATTTACGCCATAATGCAAGTGCTGCTTTATTTGCACGTTTAACAAATGACCTTAACACCAATTGGAATCGCATTTCTGTCCTTAATCCTTCATATTCAATTGGTAGTGTCGTTGACTTCAAAGAATCACTAACAGCAAATATTTTTATGGTCGATAACATAAGTGTATTCTTTATTCGGGGCTACAAATTAGAGCGATATATATCCACTAACTGGCAACTTGCTATGATTGGAGAAGAACTGATACATTTCCAAAAATTAGAAAAAATACAAGATCAGTTATATAAAATTTCACTCATTACACGCGGCGAAATGGGTACAGATCACTTTATTAATCAACACACCATTAACGAAGATTTTGTAATTATCAATTCAGGCGCAAATATTATCTCTGTATCTGAAAAATTAAAGAGTCAACAAATATTATTCAAAGCTGCTACAATCGAAAGATCTATGTCTTATACAAACAAGGCCAGCTTGCCATTAGAGCATTATATAACTCATCATACTATTACTAAAAATCAACTAAGCCTTCAATGGGTTACGCGTTTAAAAACATGTGGAGACTGGTCTATTAATGAGCTTCACACGGATACCGAGTTTACTATTCTAATAACAGATAACGAGCAAATTCACGAATACAAAACGCGTAAAAATGAAATAATAATAGATATTAGCGCGCTTGTACTTAGTGATGATTATCAAGTTAGTATACTGACTTACGCCTAATAAAAAAAGGAGGAAGTAAAAATGAAAACAACTAATTTTAATATGGACCTAATGGTTCCCAATCAAGTCAATAAAGATGTGATTTTTAATGAATCATTACTTACTATAGATAATTTTCTTGGCATCAGCTTAAATGGATTTATGAATAATGCGCCTAAGGAACTTACTAATGGTGAAAAATATATTATTACCAATGGCGAGTATAAAAATCATATATGCTATATAGCTCATGAATCAAAAGGCGTAAGTTATTTTTTACCGCAAAAAGGGGCCTTGTTTTTTTTGCTAGAGAAGCGTAATTTTATATTATATAATGGTGCTAATTGGGAAGAAATTCAATTCAACTCTTCTGAGCAAGAAATAGCTGTTACCCCTTCTGTAAGCAAGAATTTTACAGGGATAGACGATACATTTGATGCACCCAATCATACAGCATATCTTTATTTATATTTAAACAGCAATACAACTTTAAAGTTTGAACAAGTGGAAATGCCTGAAATCACTATCATGATTAAACAATGTTATAATGCTTCAATGAGTCTTATTTGGCCAGATAATATCCTGTGGCAAAATAAATGTAAAATGTAATCAACTATTGACCCACTATTGTAATCAACTATTGACCCACCTAAGACCAATAAAAAGCTAGATAAAATACATCACTTTTTAGTTTTATTTTAATCAATTTATGATCAAATTTATAATATCATTATG
>CAJQOE010000095.1 GCA_905479885.1 uncultured Rickettsiaceae bacterium
TTCATTATTTACCTATTTTTTACAGCTAAAATCGATTTAACTTCCCTTTTTAACGTCAATTAAATTATACAAGCTACCATGTATTTTGTAACTCAAACCATTCAGATATAAACCTTCAGCAAGCTCGTACTCACTGACATCAGTATATATTAAAATTTTGTACCTGTTATTATAATCATGCTCTATTACAAAATGGTCAATTTGCATGATTTTATCTAATTTTGATGTTACAAGCTCTAGCTCGTCTTCGTCAAACACATCAAAATTCATGATGATAGGCTTATATTCCTCTTCTGCCTCGTTGATATTATCTTCACCTAAAATCTCTGATTCATTTTCACGTCGCATACCATAATCATCTATCAATAAATCTATAGCTACATTAACAGTATATGGAATATCATCCCATGTATTTAGATCAAATTCTTCTTCCAGAACTTCTTTAGATCCATATGGTGACAGTATATGTTTCTTAATTTGCATCAAGCTGGAGCCATTGCTTCTATTAGTAAAAAATTCTGCCGTTACAATGATGACTTTTTTAAATAACTTATTATGAAAAATTTCAATAAAATCTTCATAAGTTAAATCATCTAGATTTTCTGGAGTAATTTTATTGGATAAATATAATGTTTTTTCAGGGTAATAAAGCTTATAAGTATTTAAAGTACTGCGTGATTCTACCCAGAAATCATTCCACTTTTTCTCATTATCCCAAATATTCAAACTATTGCGTTGTTTAAACACCGGTAGAACCAAAGCTTCAAAGAATAAGTCATTAACATCTGCATCTCCATACTCTAATAACAAATTATAGATTTTGCCTTTTTCATATGTATAAGTAACCGTAGCATTATATTTCTCTAGCAAACTAACTTCATTAATTAAATTTATTGGTGTAAATGCTTCTTTTAATTCATTATATGAAATTTGCGGTATGCCATCTGTAGGAATTTTAAGCTTATCTGCAATTAATAACAATGCTCTTTGCATGCCCTGCTCGTGCGCTTTAATTTTTGCTTCATATTTGTTATTACCAGAGGCCTCTATAAATATTTCAGAAATCTCATGCTGCACTGCAAAGCTTTTAGGAGCGGAAGCAACTAAAAAAATGCTTATAAGCAAAAAACACCCCAGAAAATATGAGGCGTCAAATAGTTTGCTTTTTACTCGGTTTTTATATTTATGCATTAGCTACTTTTAGCAACAGTTACTGCAGCAGGACGAATTAGACGATCTTTAATTCTATAACCTACCTGCATTGTGTTTACTATAGTACCTGGTTTATATTCATCTGTCACCACCTGAGAGATAGCATGATGCGAATGATAGTCAAATTTATCACCGGGTTGCGGCGCAATTGACTCTAATAAATGCTTGTCAAAAACAGATTCAAATTCTTTTTTTGTCATTTTGATGCCTTCAACAACATTCTTTACATCATTATCTAAATGTTCTGGCAAGTGTTCTAGAGCCCTAGATAGATTATCCATTACCGGAATCAGATCTTTTGTGAACCCAAAAATTGCATATTCTCTAGCTTCATCTACTAGCTTGGTAGAGCGAGTACGAATATTCTCCGATTCAGCCATTTGACGTAATAACTTATCCTGCAAAATATCAATTTGTTTCGTTAAATCTTCAGTGATTTGCTCTGTATTACTTACATTATTTTCAAGCTCTACCACTTCCTCTTCTACTTGCTGGCCAGTATCTTGATATTCTTCGCCCGTTTGTATATTTTTTTCTTGTCTTTCCATATTAAACTCTTTATTTTTTCGTTGTGAAGCTCGATTCTTGTATAAGATATAGTAAGAGTTTATACATAATTCAAGACACAAACATAAATATTTATGCGCCCATCTACAAGAAAAAACAACCAGCTGCGTGAAATTTCAATTGAAACAGGCATTCTTAAGCATGCAGAAGGTTCATGTTTAATTAAATTTGGCAATACCCATGTCATCTGCTCTGCAAGCCTGGACGAGTCTGTACCACGCTTTCTCAAAGGAAAGAACTCTGGCTGGGTCACTGCTGAATATGGAATGCTACCACGCTCTACTAACAAGCGTATGATGCGTGAAGCTTCAAACGGCAAGCAAGGTGGAAGAACGCTTGAAATTCAGCGTTTAATTGGCCGTTCGATGCGTGCTGCTGTAGACTTGAAACTACTTGGAGAGAGACAAATCCTTGTTGATTGCGATGTAATTAATGCTGATGGCGGAACCAGGACTGCAGCCATCACAGGCAGCTATATTGCACTGCATTTAGCAATCAGGTCTTTGATTGATAGAAAAATGCTAAGACAGAATCCGCTAATTGCACAAATAGCAGCTATATCATGTGGGATATATAAAGGGCATGCAGTTGTTGACCTAGACTATGCTGAAGATAGTAATGCTTCTGTTGATGCAAATTTTGTTTTTAACCAAAAAGGCAACCTCATTGAAATACAAGGTACCGGTGAAGAAACTGACTTTACTACCGAGCAATTAATGGAAATGCTAAAACTAGCTTCTAGTGCAGCTGCAGAATTGTTTAGAATGCAAAATCAAATATTACTTGCATAGTTTATATTGCAATCATATTCACAGCTCTAGCTCTATATAAAAAATGTTAAGTTTTACACCACTAAAGTAAATAAAGAAATAATTGGTTAGCATTTTATTAACTAATTAGCTTTACTATTTTAAATAACATTAATATAATTCTGAGGGAGCTTATGAAGGTGCGCTTTTTAGATCAAATAGGAAGTAAATTAGAGATTGGAGGTGAAATAGATAAAAATTTTACCGTTGCACAAGGAAAAACAATTAGTTTCGCCGAAGGAGCAACATTTCAGGGAAAGGCTATAAAACCTGGGCAAGAACTGTATAATAAGGATTCTATGTCGATGACTATAGCACTATCAATCAAAGGAAATCTAGTATTAACTCCATCCTCTATATTCACAGATAAAGAAGATGAATTGCCCAAGACAGAGTTACCAAAAACAGCAACTACATTTGACCCATCTCAACTAACTCCACTTATAATTCCTGATTCAACCAAATTTATTGTAACGTATCTTGATGATGATAGTTTATATGAAGATACATCAATTTCTAGCACCGCAACTAGAAACATTGAAGGAGAGCCTTTATATACACCATGGCCAAGCATAGCAAAGCATGCACTGGTAAGGAGTCAAACAATACCGCCTGAAGATTGGAACAGAATAGCACCTCCTTCGACATCAGCTAAAGAAGGCAAGCCATTGGTTTCATTCATTAAATTTCTATTACATAATAGGCCTGAGCACAACAACATAGAAGACACAAATATCACGACAGCTGCGCTTTAGATAACGATAATGAGGATAGTTTTGTGGATACTATTTGCTGTACTGGGTGTGTAATTGTCATACGTCAGTCATACTGGGCCAGTTAAGTGGTAATAACATCAGTTATACTGTGCCACCCCATCGTCAGTTAAAAAGCCACATTTGTAATTAGTATCAAATAGATTAAGTTAAGATAATATCAACTTAATCCAGT
>CAJQOE010000096.1 GCA_905479885.1 uncultured Rickettsiaceae bacterium
ATGTTAGGATGACCTGATAATTTTAAATCTTGTATCACAGATTGACCACTAGCTTTATCTTCAATCAAGAGGTGCCTTGGCTTAAATTTATTAGCAAATTGCTCTATTTCTATTTTAAGTTCAGGATAGCTCATTTTTTTACGTATCATAGCTACTAGATAATATTTACTAGCTACTATCCCCCAACATGTACCAACGCTATAATCTGTTTTTTCAGATACTTTAATTGCCGTATCCCAGCTTTGTACATAATAATCAAATCGATCTGGTGTTTTTTCATAAAATGAAATATCTTCCATATTCAATAAATTAAACCCTGCGGGTAAAGGTTCCTGTAAAAACTGCGCGGCATAATTTCTTGCCCCTACTTCTTGTTCTATATTATTTAAAAATTCTATTTGGTCACGCTTTGTATTTAGTAACTCGCCCTTCTTATATTTGTATTGTTTCTGCCCAATATCATAAAGCATATTTTCTGGAGCAATAGCTGGTATTTTCAAAGACTCCCAACCACCACTTGAGAGCAAATGCGCAGATAGATCATCCGCATGCAAACGCTGCATAACTAACACAATTGCCCCTTTATTTTTATCATTCAACCTGGTGACAAAAGTTTGTTCAAACCATTCAATTGCCCTATTACGCATCTTTAAAGAATTAATCTGTGTTGGATTATGTGGATCGTCAATGATAAGCACATCACCGCCCTCGCCGGTAGCAGATCCACCAACGCTAGTTGCAAATCGAAATCCATTCTCTGTGGTTAGGAATTTACTTTTTTGGTTATGCTTACGACTTAATATTGTGTTTGGAAATAATTTTTTATACCACTCAGAATTAACTACCAACCGGCAATCAAGTGAATGTTTAACACTAAGTACCGAAGAATAACTAGCAGCCATAATTCGCGTAGATGGCTGCTGTGCTAGCAACCACGCGGGCCACGCAACATTAACGCATACAGACTTTAACGCTCTTGGTGGCATATTAATAACCAAACGCTTAATATTCCCCGCGCGTACAGCTTCCAAATAATCAGCAATTAGCTCTATATGCCAATTAGCTTGATATTCTGCACCAGGATTAATTGTGTGAAAAACCTTACCAATAAAACTACTAAAATCTTGACGTAATACTGCGTCTAATAATTTTTTATCATATTCTATCATTTATACTTACTTAAGAATCTTTCGATAATTTCTTTATCTTCTTGTGGCATTGTTTTGTCAGCGTACATAACTTCGTCCTTGCTCAACTTGTTTAACTGAATAATTAAAGTAACTAACTTGTTTAAAGTGTCTGTGATATTCTTCTTTACATTTACCGCACTTTTGGACTTACTTGTTTTTAATTCATCTAACTCTTCCTCGAGCAAGATGACAAGTTTTGCGATAAAGCCATATAATTTATTGACCGTAATTTTCATACTACTCTCCTTTCCCACGTAAATTGAGCTCTTCTCCATGTTCTATAGGACCTAGACCAACAAAAGATCTTTTTTCATTGATAGTCATAAAATCAGCACTAGCTATTTTAGACCATAAATTTTCTCTTCGCTCTGTAAGCACAGAAATAGCTTCACGATCAAAATCAACAATCAAGCTTTCTTGATACCAATAGGACAACCAATTACTTAAAGCATCTGCATATTTATCAAGTAATGGCATTATATTCTCTTCCCACAAAGCAAGCCTTGCCTCTTGCATATTGCTATAGGTATTATCTCCATTTAAACCTAGTAATTGTGGTGGCACGTTAAAGGCTACAGCTATATCTCTGGCGCTGGAGTCTTTTAGCTCGATGAATTTTTCAAAGCGTTCGGCATTGCTAGTTTCTTGCCACTTTAAACCACCTTCCAAGATTAATGGCTTACCAGAATTAGATGCACCGCTGAAATTCTCATAAAATTGCTGTTGTAAACGTTCGAACTGTTCTTCAGTTAGATAGCCATTACCATCTTGAAATATCAATGCACCACTTGGACGAATGGCATTTTTAAGCAATGATTTATTCCAATCCATGATTTTAGCGTATAAATTAATTGCCTTTGATGCAGCGGATAACGAACTTAAACCTTGCTGGCTATCTGAAGGATTATAATTTTTTAAATGCAGAATACGGCTCATTCTGCTAATTGGATCTATGGCAAATGTCTGCTCTTTATTACCCCCCTTATATTTATATGCTACTAAATATTTATTAGACATTACATGTTCAAGCATTTGGGGATGTAAATTATATAGCTCAGACGGAGAACTATCATCTGAAGACAAAATATAGCTACTGCCATATAGCAATAAATTTGATATATTTTCTGTAAAAAAGTCAGCCCCTGATTTTTCAGGATGCGGATTCTTTAATAACCTAGCGGCCGGATGTTTAGATAATAATTTTTTATGCTCTCCACAATCCTTGTATACGTGCCAAGGAATATGGCTTGCAGATGTAGCAATCAAACTAACGCAACGATGCACCACACTATTGTTTTTGTAAGCCTCAGCTCCAACCCTTTCATCTTCTATATGTGCAAAAATTGGTATATTCAATGCGGAATTAGATTTCTTGCTCGTGGGCACTACTATTTTTTTTAAATAAGTTGAAAACATTTAAAATATACCTCTTAATTAATTGTTAATGTAAGAGACTTATATCACTCAAAACTTTGCTCGCTAAGCTTATAACTGATAAATAGCTTTGCAAAAACGATGTTTTGTAATAGAATAGGGTTAGTTAAATTACGGGGATCTATAATGTCTGGACAACTCATAGAATTAATAATATTTGCAGCTATCGCTTTTTTTATAATAAATAAGCTGCTCTCCACGCTGGGCGCTACATCAGAAAGCGATCCTACGAAAAACAAAACATTCTTTGGCGAAAGTGGAAAGATGAAAGACGTTACCAACACAAGCAGTGCTCCAATTTCTAAAATTGTCAGACCAAATTTTGGGAAGAAAAAAACTATACCACTAAAAGGATTAATTGTTGTAGAGAATGAAGAAGACATTAAAACTGGAATAGTTGATGTGCTTAATAAGCTGCCATCATTTGATCCAGCTAATTTTCTAAAAGGAGCGCAAGCTGCATTTCAAATGATCCTCACAGCCAATGCTAACAACAATAACGATGAGCTAGAAGAATTAGTAGATAAAAGATATATAGAAGATTTTAAATCCATGGCTGCAAGCTATGGAAATTATACGGCCAACAAAACTACACTAACTGCTCATATCTCAGAAATTTACCTATTTGGTAATAATATATTTATTAAAATATTATTTGTAGGAAAAAATATTACTGATAAAGTTAAAGAAATGCACGAAGAATGGACTTTTACAAAAAGCGCTCTGAGCGCCAGTCCAGAATGGCATCTAACAAACATTGATCGACCGCAATAAAATTAATACGGTACTTCACAATGAAATACCCATTTTTGTTTATAATTAAATTTTATCAATTTTTTATATCGCCTTGGCTTGGACGAAATTGTAGATATGCTCCAACATGTTCGGACTATGCTAAAGAAGCTTTGCATACCCATGGAGCACTAAAAGGATTATTTTTAGGAACGCGTCGTATCTTGCGCTGTCATCCATTTACAGATGGTGGTTATGATCCTGTTCCCAAGCCTAGTTCCAATAAAGTAGATAATTTGCTATAATTACAAGATGCATAGTAAAGCACTGATTAAATCTTATCTGCCTGACGCTCCTGAATTACCAGGTGTATACCGTATGCTTGGTGTAGATAAAAATATCTTATATATAGGCAAAGCAAAAAATCTTAAAAACAGATTATCTCAATATACACTGGAATTAAGCGGCAAAAACAAAACCATGGTTTCGCTGGTTCATTACTTAGAATATAGCGTAACAGACTCAGAATCATCTGCCTTATTGCTAGAAGGGCAATTAATAAAGAAATTCAAACCTAAATTTAACATCTTATTAAAAGATGACAAATCTTTTCCTTATATAAAATTACGCCTTGATCACGACTATCCTCAATTACAGAAATATCGAGGAAAAAATCTTAGTGATGGTAAATTTTTTGGGCCATTCGCCTCATCTGCCCATGTTGACATAACGCTTGCTGAATTACAAAAAATATTTAAACTAAGATCTTGCACTGATAATTATTTTGCGAATAGAAAAAGACCTTGTTTACAATATCAAATCAACCGCTGCTGTGCACCTTGCGTTAATAAAATATCCAAAACAGAATATGATGATTTAGTCCTTGAGGTAAAAGCGTTTCTTGCCGGTAAAAACCAAAAATTACAAGAAACACTTTCCTCTAAAATGGAGCAGCTTAGTGGTAATATGCAATTCGAAAAAGCCGCTGAAATTCGTGATCGTATCAAAGCTTTAAGTTATGTGCAGCTAAAAGCAGATGGAATACAGAATTTAGACAATGCTGATGTAATCGCTATTGCCTCACATAATGGTGAATTTTGTATTCAGCTTTTCCTATATCGTTCGCATCAACCATGCGGCAACCAGGCGTATTTTCCTGAACATACTAACCTTGAAGAATCAAACGCTGAAATCCTTGGAGCATTTATAATGCAGCTTTATCAGAACAAGGAACCGGCAGAACAAATACTTATCAGCTGCGACTTAGATAATCGTGATATTTATATTGATGCACTAAAAAAACTACATAGCAAAAATATAAATATATCTACTCCTAAACTTGGCAATAAATATAAAATCATGCAAAACGCTATGCATAATGCAGAACTTGCATTAGAGCGGCATCTAAAAATATCTGCCAAGAATTCTGCTGCATTGCTTGAAGTACAAAAATTATTTAATCTAGAAACTATACCAAAACGAATCGAAGTCTATGATAACAGTCATATACAAGGCGCCTTTGCTATTGGAGCAATGGTAGTCGCGGGAATAGATGGTTTTGAAAAAAAAGAATATCGCTTGTTCAATATCAAAGAATCATCGCCTATAGCACATGGTGGCGATGATTACGCTATGTTAAGAGAAGTGCTTACCAGACGAATAAAGCGTCTTAAAAACGAAGCATTTAGAACCCCAGATTTAATGATAATTGATGGCGGGAAAGGTCATATGAAAATAGTGTCCGAAGTGATGAATAACCTGAATATACATATACCATTTGTATGCATGTCAAAAGGCGCCAAGAGGAATAGCGGGTGCGAACAATTTCATTGCTTAGGTAGAGACAGCTTCACTCTAGATCGTAATTTAGGCGTCATGAAATATCTACAAATACTACGTGACGAAGTGCATAATTTTGCTATAAAATCGCATCGGAACAAACGCTCTGTGGCAATAAAAATTTCTTCATTAGATAGTATTCCAGGAATTGGTGAAGCTAGAAAAAAAGCTCTATTAAACTATTTTGGCTCTTTCAAAGAAATAACTGATGCAACATTAACCGAATTAACTAGTGTTGAAGGTATTAGCAAAGAGTTAGCCAAATTAATCTACAACTCTTTACGCTGATTATGTTTATTTACTCCATGCCAAGTAAGGATAAAAAATATAGCTCCTGTTAGGGCTGCGCTAATAAAGAAAATAAACGCACTAGACCACCCCCAATTATCAATCAATGCACCAACACATATCCCAGACAAGCCAGATCCAACATAACCCATAGTACCAGCTAGTCCATTAGCTGTACCAATAGCTTTCTTCGAAGCAAAGTCTGCTGATGCGACACCGACTAATACTTGAGGTCCATAAACAAAGAAACCCACCAAGATAAGTGCAATAGTGCTAAAATATACGTAACCTTCTGGCATTTTCCAAAACATGATCAATGCTATGGCCAAACAAATCATAAATAATGCACCGACTGGTCCACGCTGACCACCCATGATTTTATCAGAAATCCAGCCCGCGGCAAAACCACCAAGTAATCCAGTTACTTCATAAGCCGCAACCTGCCACCCAGCATGCTCTAGAGAAATATTTTTGAATTCCTTCAAAAATAAGGGGGCCCAAAAAATAATCCCTATACGCACAATATACACACACATATTCGCAAAGCATATATACCACATATTACGATTTACAAATACCTTACGAAAAATCTCCATACTAGTGAGATGATCTTCGCTAATATCTTCTTCAAAATCCTCATCACCTTTGTAGGCTTCAACGGGCGGCAAGCCCAATTCTTTTGGTGATTCACGCAACCTATTAAATAAAATCACAGCAATTGCAGTTGCAACGATGCTTGGGATAAAAAACGCATATCTCCAACCAAAATTTGCTACTAAATACCCAGAAAATATCAATGTTATAGCTCCGCCAACCTGATGCGATGCTGCGCCAAGCGCCCACTTAGTGCCTAATTCTTTCGGTGCGAACCAATGTGTTAGCATACGCGCTGCTGGCGGCCATCCCATCGACTGAAACCAATGATTTATAATTAGGAAGAAACCCAGGAACCATATACTCTCTGAAAATCCAAGTATAAAAGTAATAATTGCCGAACATAACAAACCAATTACCATAAAATATCGAGCATTTGATTTATCACTTATGTAACCATTAACGAACTTGCCAATACCGTATACTATAGAAGCCAGTGTAAGAACCCAGCCTAATTGAGTTTTGGAATAACCGAATTCTTCCATAAAGGCTGGCATTATCATAGAAAAATTTTGCCTACATAAATAATAAGTACCATAACCAAATATGATCGATATCAAAATCCTAAGACGCCATTTATTATATATTTTACGCTCTGGCATGCTCATGAAAGGCTTCTTCACTACCTGATTATAATTATCTACCAAAGCTTTTGTCATCCAAATATTTTTTATTTTGCTACTTATATGCGCAAATATTAACTAATAACCATTCTTCTGGCAAGTTATTATTTACGAGCGATCATCGTGGCCATTGCATATTAAGGCTACTACTATTATGATAGGCTAAATTTAATATACTTAAATAAATGATAATAAATTTAAACACTATAGCAGAAGCGTTTTTAAACTGTGGTCACGAGATGGTTTTAGTGCCATTAATCATACTAGGCTTCCTTGCTTTTGATAGAAAAATCTTTGGCAACGCTACCTTTTTATTATTATTTACTATGATTTTCAACGTTCTGCTGAAAGCATTATTTCAAGTACCATTAGCAGCTCACATCAATAAAGTTGGGTACGCTTTTCCTAGTGGGCATATGCATAGTGCTGTAGTATTCTATGGCTGGCTATTATTAAATATGAGAAACTCCTTAATCAAAATTGGGTTAGCCATACTCATAACAGGAATTGCTTTTGGATTAATTTACCAAAAATATCATAATATATACGATATAATCGGTGCTCTCTTCTTTGGCGTAGCTACTTTAGTAATATATTCCCCTATCGCAAGGATCAACATATTTAATAATAAACCTTTCTTACTCGGATACTTATGTATTGCTTTATCAATATGTATTATGTGGTATCTAAACAGTATAAACTCTCTCTCCAATCACGTGTGGATGGCATTTATGGTCCTCTCTGGATTTACTATTTCCTGGACTATTTTTGCTAAATCAATAACTAAAAACCCACCATTTTTAGGTGCCATGTTTGGACTGGCCTTTATATTAGGAATATATTACTGCACTATCATGCTCAAGCACTGGGCTAATATTAATTACGATATTCAATGGGTAATGGTAGGTGTTCTAATTCCACTAACAGCACGTATTACAGGAAATTTCAAAATTACAAAATAGCTTATTTTTATGAGCAACAACTATGTTGATTATATTTTAGATTTATTATCTCCCTTCGGCTCAATAACTTCAAGGGCTATGTTTGGCGGACACGGCATATATAAGGATAAAATTATTGTCGGAATCATTGCAGATGATGAGCTCTACTTCAAAGTAGATGCAACGAACAAAGGACAATATGCAGCTTTAAACTCCACTCCTTTTGCATATACAGCAAAAGATAAAAAAATTAATTTATCTTACTGGAAAGTACCCATTGAAATCATGGAAGATGAAGAACAACTATCGATATGGCTTGAACAATCATTTTTTATCTCTATAAATAAAATCAAACAGAAATAATCGCAACCCCTGGTTGTAAAAATATTGTGTTGCAACCATAATATAATTGTTTTATTAATATATAAGGTAGTGTGTTAAACATCGTAATGAGTTATTTATGACTTTTGATCTAGATCTAACAATTTTTATTGTATTCATAACTGCAACTTTAGCTATTGGGCTATTTTATGGTCGTGGCATAACCACCCTTAGCGACTACGCATTGGGTGGAAGAAATTTTTCTACAGCAACGTTAGCTACAACCTTAGTTGCTACTTGGATTAGTGGTAGCGCTTTTTTAACCGATGTTTCAGAAGCATATACTGGCGGTCTATTTTACATGGTGCCTGGCATGTTAGGAGATATTTTTAGCTGGATTATTATATGTTATTTCCTTGCTCCACGCATGGGTGAATTTTTAGGATCTTTATCTATAGCAGACGCTCTAGGGAATCTTTATGGCAATAAAGTACGCTTTATTACAGCAATCTCCGGGACTTTTAATTGTATCGGAAAAATTGCTGCTCAATTTAAAGTATCCTCTACTATCCTTCAATTATTTTTTGGTTTATCTAGTTTTTATGCAACTTTAATAAGTAGCATTATAATTGTTGCCTATTCAGCTTTTGGCGGTATTAGGGCGGTAACATTTACTGATATTATTCAATTTGCTACATTTGGTGCGGTAATACCAATTATTGCACTAATAATCTGGGGTAGTTTTGATAATCCCCAAGTAGTTTTTTATACTATATCAGAAAATCCTTTATTTGATTACACACAACTTGTTAATCCACAACATCCTGAATTCTGGGGAGTAGTTACTCTGGCTTTATATTTTATTATTCCATCATTCAATCCAGCTATATTTCAGCGCGTTTCAATGGCCAAAAACACGGCTCAAATTTCGGATTCCTTTTTCTTTGCTACAATGGCACGTTTAGTAATTTCATTATTATTTTTCTGGGTCGCTATTTTATTATTAGCTAAAGACCCTAATTTAGAGCCTACTCAATTATTTGCATACATACTAGATAAATACGTATATATAGGCTTTAAAGGTTTTGTAGCAGCTGGCGTTATGGCTATGGTAATGTCTACCGCTGATTCTTATATTAACGCAGCCACTATTACTTTATCTTACGACATACGCAAATCCTTTGATATTGATTATTGGTCAGATCGTAAAAGTCTAATTTTTTCTTACATATGCGCTATTTTCATTGGAATTATAGCTTTTTTGTTAGCGTTTTATATGCGTGGGTTGCTACATTTATTCTTACTAGTAAGCAGCTTTTACCTGCCCGTTGTAACTGTGCCATTCTTACTGGCAATTTTTGGTTTCAAGACCTCTTCTAAAGCGGTGTTAGCTGGTATTGTCTCTGGACTAACCACAGTGTTAATCTGGCGAATATATATAATGGATGCAATTGGCATCGATAGCGTTATACCAGGCATGATAGGAAACATTGTAATTTTATTTGGCGTACATTATTTATTCAAACAACCAGGTGGTTGGGTTGGAATCAAAGATTATACAGATTTATATAATCTAAGGGAAGAAAGGAAAGAACGCCTGTTAAAATTCATACATTGCATCAAACAATTTAATTTATTCACCTTCTGCAATAGTAACGCGCCAAAGCAAGAATCAACATACGTATTTTTTGGAATATTCTCTATAGTTTTTGTATTTTCTACTATGTACTCAATGCCTCATGCATTACGTTCTCAGTACGCACCTTTAATGGAAGTTATCTATCATTCAGTATTAATAATATCCAGTATGTTTTTAACTTACCCAATCTGGCCACCCACTTTCCGTCATAAAAACTTTATGTCAATTTTCTGGCTTGCTAGTTTATTTTATACATTAATATTTGTTGGCAGCTTACAAATAATTATTAGTAATTTTGGTCAGTTTCAATTAATGATATTCTTACTTAGTATAGTGATCTTAGCAATATTAGTGCGCTGGCAAATAGCATTATTTTTTATATTATCTGGAACCTTTCTAAGTATGCAATTCTTTAAATGGTATGTTGGCATAGATAGTATATCTGCCAATTTAGGCAGCATACAATTCAAAATAATATATGTTTTACTGCTAATTAGTAGTATTCTTGTCGCTTTCCTAAAGCCAAAACAAGACTACTTAGAAAAAACTGAAGAAAAAATCGATAATTTAGATCACGAAGTAACACATTTATATAAAAAGATAACCTATTATAGCGAGCGTGTTATTGACCAACAAAAAGAGATAGAACAACTCGGAGAGACAGCGCAGAAAATTCTAAATAATGTTAATCATGAATTGCGCCTACCGGTTGGTAATGTAATAAACTTTGCAAGTCTTCTAAACGAAGGGCTTGAAAAATACACAAAACCACAATTAAAAAAATTGACTGATGAAGTTTACAAAAACTCTAACAGACTTTCTAGCATGATACTTAACATGCTAGATCTGGCTACTCTAAATTCAAATAAACTTCAGCTAGAGAAAAAACTGGTAAACATAAGTGAACTAGTAGAAAACCGTGTGCAAAATTGTCGTTTAGTTTACCTAGAAAATAAAAAAATAGATTTTGATATGTCTATACAACAGAATATATTAATTAATATAGATCCAAACTATATACGACAAGTCGTGGATAATTTAGTAATAAACGCTATTATGTTTAGCAAGAAAGGGGTTATTAAAATTATTGTAAATCGCGTAGATGATATCATACAGTTTATAATTACAGATCAAGGACAAGGTATTGCAAAAGAAGAACTAGATGATATCTTCACGCCATTTAAAATGAGTGCAAAAACTGAGTCAAAAGCAAAAGGACGCGGTGTAGGACTAGCTTTATGCAAATCTGCAGTTGAGGCACATAATGGTACTGTACAAGTATACAGTGATAAAACTGGCACTAGTTTTATCGTACAATTACCGCTGAATAACTAAAATATACCTGCTATGTATAAGGATAATATTACTTGTATAAATCAACTAATGTGTAAAACTCTACACTTGATCTGACAGAGTGCTACTTATCATACAGCATAATTACTGTCAGATAAGTTCTGAGTATCATGTGTCTGACACTCATTCAAGTAGCTAGGAATATTCTTGTCCAAAGCAATATGTTTCGAATC
>CAJQOE010000097.1 GCA_905479885.1 uncultured Rickettsiaceae bacterium
TAGGAGAGTAACCAACTTACGCCACCTTCAAAGGTTTAATACCTCGATTATAACATATTTGACTCAAAACTCGTAGTACAAAGATGCCCTGTATGTCAGTAAATATAATACCTTCAAGCCTTTTCGTTCAGACACTAGATAGTACAATTACTATGGCCTTTGATGAGTGTACTCCATACCCTGCTACTTTTGAGGAGGCCAAATCATCTATGGAGCTAACATCTCGTTGGGGTAAAAGATCTAGAGATGCTTTTGTACGTCGTGATGGTTATGCACAATTTGGTATTATTCAAGGTGGTGTATATGAAGAATTGCGAGCCCAGTCTGCAAAAGATTTAATTGCGTTAGATTTTGAAGGCTATGCCATTGGTGGCCTGGCAGTTGGTGAAGGTCAAGAAGAAATGTTTAAAGTTTTGAATTATGCACCAGACCTGTTACCAGTAGATAAACCAAGATACTTAATGGGAGTAGGTAAACCAAGTGATATTATTGGAGCTGTAGAGCGTGGAATCGACATGTTTGATTGTGTAATACCAACGCGTTCTGGTAGGAATGGCCAAGCATTTACAAAAAACGGCACAGTAAATATTAGAAATAGTAAATTTGCTGACGACCCAGAACCGCTAGAAGCAGATTGTTCATGTCCTGCATGTACTAATTATTCCAAAGCCTACTTACATCATACAGTCCGAGTTGGTGAGATGATTGGTGCAATGCTTATGACATGGCATAATATACAATATTTTCAAGACCTAATGCAGCGTATTAGGGAATATATCGCAGCCGGAAAAGATTTTGACTTTGATTGCTAATAATTAGTTAGTGACATTTCTTCAAATGTTTTCGTACTAACCAGTAATTTACAGGTAAAGCAGCTAGGTAGCCAGCAGGTATTGCTAAAATTAATCCAATCCAGAATATGGGAGCCAGGATTGATGGTGCGCTGACGCCGCCAACCCAATAATCTACAGCATTCATGGCTATTTCCATTATGCTTATCGAGATAATTTCTCCCAACCATACAGTTTTCACAGCCGTTAGGTAAGTTGCTTTGCTGTGTTTTACGACAGATAATATAGCTAAGATCATCCCTACGATAAAAGCTAAAATGGTAGCTAATATCATAGTAATAATAGGGTCCAATTGCATAGTAACACCAATGGCAAGCCCTGTAACTTCGCCTATCACGCAGCCTGTTAAACAGTGAACAGTAATACGGGCAGCAAATAACCAATCATGCAACATAATTTCTATATTTGATTTAAAGGGATTTTTATATAACTTACATTATTATCTTCAGCCATAGGTAGTTTGCCTGCTCGCATATTAGTTTGAATTGAAGGTAATAATAATCTAGGTACTGGTAATGTTTTATCGCGTTGAATTCTGGTTTTTATGTATTCTTCTTTAGTAATATTTTCATTAATGAAAATATTACTTTCACGTTGTTCCTTTACTGTTGATAAACAGCCTGCTTTTTCGTTTTCTTTAGGGTAATCATGACAGACAAAAATGCGTGTTGCATCGGGCAGAGATAAAATTTTCTGGATGGACTCGTATAATGTTTCAGCACTACCGCCAGGAAAATCAACGCGTGCAGTTCCTAGATGCGGCATAAAAATACTATCGCCGACAAAAATTGCATCCTCTATTATATAACTAACACAAGCGGAAGTATGGCCGGGGGTATGTAAAATTTTTACAGATAAATTGCCAATTGCAAAAGTTTCTCCATCTTTAAATAGACGATCAAATTGTGAAGCATCAGTTGGGGTATCTGTCTTTATGTTAAAGATAGGTACCCAATATTCTAATACTTGTAATATGTGTTCACCTATGCCAATTTTTCCACCAAGTTTAGATTTAATATAATGTGCTCCAGTTAAGTGGTCTGCATGTATATGAGTTTCTAAAATCCATTCTAGGTTTAATTGATTATCTTGAATGAATTTTATAATTTTGTCTGTAGAAGTAGTTCCCGTCTTACCGCTTGATGCATCATAATCTTGAACTGAGTCAATAATCGCACAGGAGTTAGTTTCTGGATCAATTATTATATAAGTGAATGTATTGGTTATATTATCAAAAAATGGTTCTATTTTCATAAATTTAAACTTCTTTAATCATTACAATTATACCAACGAATAGAGTAAAATATCCAAATATTTTTTTTAGTTTTTCAGATGAAAAATGACTGGATAATTTGCTGCCTATAATTAGGCCAAATATTGAACATGCTAAGAAAGTAGTTAGTAATATATAGTCAATATTTATGCCTGATTGTAGATCACCAATAAATCCAATTAATGAATTAAGGGTAATGATTAAAAGTGAGCTACCAATTGCAATCTTCATTTCAAGGCCAGCTAGCAAAACTAGGGCTGGAATAATAAGAAAACCACCACCAGCGCCGACTGTAGCAGTTAAAATTCCTATAAAAAAACCTTCTAAACCAATATACGTTATTAGCTTAAGCTTACTCTTTACAATATAGGGTTTGGGTTTGTTATTTTTTATCATTAGTGCGCCTGAAAGCAACATTAATGTAGCAAAAATCAACATTATAAAAGTATCTTTTGTAATTGTAATATTTTTATAAAGAATGATTTCAATAGGAATAGCAGGAACCATAAAGCGCCTGGTTGTATAAGCTGCTATAAAAGCGGGAACAGCAAACATCAAGGCTGTGCGTACGTTTATTTGGTCTTTTTTATAGTAACGAGCAGCTCCTACAAGAGCAGTTATCCCAACAATCAACAATGAATATCCTGTAGCTGTAACAGGCGGTACATTAAGAAAATAAACCAATATAGGCATGGTTAATATAGACCCACCAGCCCCCATCAGACCCAGTGTCATGCCCATTATTAGCGCTAATATGTATCCTACTATTAACACGGCTATTGTTTATTACGATTCCAAGGAAATAGTGCCACTAATTTAGCCATGCCGCACCATCCGGTAAGGCCTGCATTTATCAAACCAAGGCCAATAATGGCTGGAACTAATACCCAGCTATCATTGAATAAATAAGACATCAACACGCCAAAACTAATAATAATGCCAAGCGTTAATTGAACTTGGCGATCTAAAGGTAAAGCATCTTTTTCTTGCGCAATGCCATAACCTTGTGCCTTCCAAGCTAGTATTCCACCATCCAAATTATATAATTCTAGTGATGGATCAGCCTCTGATAATTTTTTGCAAGCAGTCATAGACCTTGCGCCTGAACGGCATTGTATAACTATCTTTTTATTCTTGTTTTTTAACAAATCTAGGGCTTCTAGGGTTATTTGTGCAAGCGGAACATTTTTAGAAGAGGCAATTTTTTCAAGAGAGCACTCAAGGGGCTCTCGGACATCTATTAGTAATACCTTACTATCTTTCATCCATTTCTTAAGAGTTTGAGCATCAATGCTTTGTATTTGGGGCATAATTTACCTAGGTTTTTAATATTTAATATATTACGTGCACATTATTTTAGCAAGTTTAGGTTGTATACACTCAGTTAATTTCTTGTAAAGATCCATTTTCCAGCCATAAAATCATTGTACGAATTGTTTTTGTAGAATAAATTTCTGTAACCATGGTCTTGTAAATCAATAATTGCTGGTAATAGCTATCTGGAATATTGGCCTCTATGGGCGGTGGCGATTTATCAGATTTATAGTCAATTATGATTACTTCATTTGGAGCTATGAGTAGAAGGTCGATTCTACCAATTTGTATTTTACCATTAATATTTGAGCCGAGCGTGAGTTCTGTTTTAATATCTTTTTCCCGAATAAGAGAATTAAATTTCTTATTATCAATAATTTTTTTAATTCCAGCGTGCATGCTGTTTTGTGATTTTGGATCAAGGGTGGTAATAAGTGGATGAGAACTCATCATATTAAGATTTTTAGCATTCAAAGAATCTTCTAGTATTTTATGAAAAACTAATCCATAACCCATAGGATCACGATCTGATAGAGGAGAAGCGATATTCCTGCTAGTATGAACTTCCTTGAATGTTGGAGAGGTCTGTGCTGTTGTAGTAAAAAATTCTATATTAGTTTTTGTAGGAGCTGCATTCGTTCCTGCTATATAATTAATATCGGTTGCGCCATATATCAAAGTACCATCTTCTGTCTGTTTAGCTATATCAACTAATTTCGAACGTATTAGTTGATACCAGCAATTATCAGGCAAAGATCTACCACCCTGGTAACCACATATAATTAAATGATCTTCGGCTCTAGTCATTCCTACATATAGAAGTCGTAGATATTCGGCGTAGGCATTTCCTTGTTTTTCATCTTTTAATATTTTGTAGTAATCAGGTACATATGTAGAGTTTTTAGCAGATAAGGCCTGGCCATTTACGAAGAGAAAACGATCAGAATTGCTTGGTATGTTATTAGTATCACATAAGATTACATAAGGCGCTTGTAGGCCTTTTGAGGCATGTAAGGTCATTATTTTGACTTTGTCTGTAGAACTATTATCGCGTTTTATAGAGCTATTATAATTTTCCAGCCAAAAGATAAATTTTTGAATTGAAGTGCTTTCTTGAGATGCAAAATCATTACATGCGTATATGAGTTCGTCAATAGCATCGTTACTATCAGGTCCACAATTAGCATTTAAATTTTCTCTATACCCTAGTATATCAACTATATACTGGAAAAAATTACTAACATCTGAGCGGTTAAATAGGTCTATAAATATGCTTAGCTTATCAGTTAAATTATATTTGTCATTTGATTTTAGATATTGCCAAATGGATGATTTTTTTCTAGAAGTTGCGATATCATAAAGTTTTTGTTCATCTAGACCAATTAGTGGAGATTTTAGTAGCGCGGCTAAATTGAGATCATCTTCGGTGTTGAGTGCAAATTTAGCTGCTGATAATAAATCAAGTACGGCTAAGTTTTCCTGGAGAGATATGCGATCAAGACCAGTTACTTCAATGTTTTCAGCTTTTAATGCTTTAATAACTTCATGCGTTAATTCATCGCGTTTACGAAATAGAATCATAAAATCGCTGCAGCTAATCATGTTGCCAGTAGAGGGTAGGACTCTAGCGGATGCAAGCTGGTCTTTAATATAAGAGCTGATTTTTTTGGCTAAGTTGGTTTTAGTCGAATCTGCATTATTTAAATGTGTGGTGATACTCCAAAAATCTTCGTTTTTGTTATCAGAAATACATAATGGCCATAGTTCTACGCTACCTGTGTGCTTCGAACGAAAAGGTGTTAATTCGGTCAGAGTAGCGGTAAATAGTGATGGCATTTGTTGGCGAATTTTGTCAAAAACTTGATGCACAACTTCTAATATTTCTCCGGCCGAGCGGTAAGAGGTTTCTAAATTAACATCTTCAAAATGCTTACCACCATCAGTCATTTTTTGTTTTAGCAATTTATTCATATGCGCAAATGATGTAACATCTGCACCTTGAAAGCTAAAAATAGATTGTTTTTCATCGCCAACTACAAATACTGTCCTATTTTTATCGGAATCAGTAGAGCTGCCTGCGTAAAATTCTTCGATCATAGCATCAATAATTTGCCACTGCGAAGCGCTAGTATCTTGGGCTTCATCGACTAGTAAATGATCTATCCCACCATCAAGCTTATAAAGCACCCATTCTTTGGCGCTGCTTGATTTTAGTAAATTACTAGAATAGATAATCAAATCATCATAATCTAATAGGCCTTTGCTAGATTTATAGGATTCATAAGCGTTAATAATATTGGCACTAAGTATAGAAAGCAATTTTGAATAACTTTCCATATGCTTAGTTCGCTCAGCTTGGTCAAGTGAGTATATCTGGTTTTGTATTTGTTCTAAATTTTCATAGAAATTTGAGCCAGGTTTAGCTATTTTCTGTGGAACTATACGTTTTCTTTTTTGCCCATCTTTGTTGAGAAAAAAGTTTTTAAGGTATGCTACAGATATATCAAAGCCTACAATAGTTTGAATGACAGGATGCTTTAATATATCTTGATAAGCATGATCTCCTGAGTTGTTTAGCGATATTATTAGTTCTTGAGATTCTTCGAGCGTATTATCAGTTCGTGTGGAGAATTTTGTTTTATGCTGTACTATTTCAGTAAAAATTTCATCGATTGTTATTTCGTGGAAATTAGCAGTCAAATAATCATTAATCAGTTCTAATTCAGGCTTATTTAATAAGTTTTTTTTAATTTGTTGTAAGATGGAATATGCTTTTGCTTCATCGATGATTTTAAAACTAGGGGAAACACCAGCTTCAAGTGGAAATTTCTTTAATAAAGCCTGACAGAAAGAATGTATGGTTTGAATATTTATATTTTCATCTGAACGAAGATATAATTCATATAATATTTTAGCTTTTGCTAATTCTTCGTTGCTACCATTGCGCCCCAGGGTTTTCTGTAATTCTTCTTTTAGTTCTGTGTCATTCAGTTTTGACCATTTTGCTAGAGAGTTCACTATTCTCTCTTTCATTTCTCCAGCGGCAGCGTTAGTAAACGTTAGACATAATATTTTATTAAAAGCTGCATTACCCAATAATAAACGCAATACTCGATCGGTTAAGATTTTAGTTTTTCCTGTACCAGCAGAAGCAGATACCCATGTAGAAATTTCAGGGTTTGATGCTTTAAGTTGTAGCGGATTCATAGTTTTTTCTACCAACATACATCATAGTTCCTTCGTTGCTAAGCATTTTTAATAGTGAATTAGCGCATTTCTATTACAAAAACATCAACCATTACTAGTATTATTAGGTGTAAATATTTCTAGGATATGCCCCTTGCTAGCATGCAGCTCATGCCAATTATGCATTGTAGGAAAATCTAGGACAATTACTCTACCTGTGGGCATCATACTGACCTTTAGAAATTCATATTTGTCTGAATCAGGGCTTGCTAGAGTTAGAGCAACATCATATATTAGCGGGTTATGTCCTATAACTAGAATGTGTTTGTTACGATCTTCTTGATTGCAAAGCAGATTTATAACCATATCAATGTCCCCTTCATATAGTTCGGTAACAATTTCTGATTCTGCTGTCGTCACTTTTTCTTCTATTATTCTAGATGTTTGCATGGTGCGCTTTGCATAAGATATTAGTACTTTATCTATTTGGTGTTCACTCAAAAATTTTGCTGCTGCCTTGGCTTCTAATTTGCCGTGTTCGGTTAGTAGACGTTCAAAATCATGTCCATCTTTAGGGCTTTCAGTGTTTGCATGACGCATTAATAATAAACGCATAATTACCTATATTTTCTTAGATATAAAGATTGCTGAGCGACAAATGCAACGAACTATATTAGATAAAATCCTATAAAACGGTGCATCGTTGCTGGCATTATCTATAGCAATATGTATGTGCTCAGCTTCATCTTGTTTAAATTTTTTTATTTTCTTTAGCAACGGGTTTTGTGGATTAGCTTTTTCTAGGTAATCAATTTGTTCTTGATAGTGATCTACTATTACTTCTTCAACGTTTTCTGTAACTAACATGGCGGTTTTTAGCCCTAGAAATGCACTAACCGCGCCGAGTCCATAGCCAAATATTTTCCACACAGGAACCAAGGCAGTAGACCGTGCGTTGCCGGCTTGAATTTGTTTTTCAAAATAATCTAAATGTTCAAGTTCTTGTTCTAGCATTTCTTTAATAAGAGCTTTTGACTTTGGATCTTTCGTATATGCTAATTGCCCCTCATAAATTCGTTGCGCGCCATATTCTCCCGCATGATCGACCATAATAATTTCTTGCAGCTTTTTTTGTTTATTCTCAAAATATGGTTTTGGCATTATATTATTCCTTTATAATTTCTCAGTTTCACAAACATTACGAGCAAAGCTATATTTAAAAACAAATTCCATTCAGTCATTGAAAAGCCAAAAACTACTAAAGCAGGCTTATTGCACATGCCAATTTGTTCATTATAGAGCATTTTTTTAAAATCATTTACTGAGACTTGGTCGGTAATGGAGATTAGTGGTTTACAAAAGCTAGAAAGTTCAAATATTCCTCGTTCAATACCAGTATGATAGCCTGCAAGTAATGCTGCACATATAGCTGTGATTATATAATACTTGCTATAATTTTTGGTACTAGATAGAGAAATTAACGACAACATAATAAAGATTAGATAAGGAAAACGTTGATATATACACAAAGGACAAGCAGCTAGATGTAGAATATATTCTACAAAATAGGCAAAAGATAAGCTGATAATAGAAAGTAGCAATAGCAATATATAAGGGTTGTTTAGTTTCGTTGACATAATTCTAATATCATAATAATATTGTCTTGGTTCATTTCTTATCCTAAACATATATTTAAACTATGACAATAAATTTCGAGTCCTTAGTTGGCTCAAAAGCATGGCCATTCGTAGAAGCGAAAAGAATTTACGAGAAAATTGGTGGTAAAATACCTGCAAAAGGTTATGTATTATTCGAGACAGGCTATGGGCCATCGGGATTGCCTCATATTGGCACATTTGCAGAAGTCACCAGAACTATCATGGTGCAAGAAGCGTTTAAACAGATGTATGATATACCCACTAAACTAATTTGCTTCTCTGATGATATGGACGGCTTACGTAAAGTTCCGGGCAACTTGCCAAATCCAGAAATGATTGCAGAACATTTGGGTTTACCTTTAACACAGATACCAGACCCATTTGGCGAAGCAGAAAGTTTTGGACATTATATGAATGCAAAATTACGTTCATTCCTAGACCGCTTTGGTTTTGAATATAGTTTTTATAGTGCAACTGATCATTATAAATCAGGCAAATATGATCATATGATGCTTAGAGCTCTCGAAAAATACGATGATATTATGAACCTGATGTTACCAACCTTTCGTGAGGAGCGTCGTAAAACATATTCTCCATTTATGCCAATTTGTCCTGAGACTGGAGTTGTTCTACAAGTTCCTATAGAGAAAATTGATCGTGAGCGTGAAAGTGTTTTTTATAGAAATGAAGGTAACGAGCTTGTAGAGGTTCTAGTAACTGGTGGCCATTGTAAATTACAGTGGAAGCCTGATTTTGGTATGCGTTGGGCCGCGCTTGATGTGGATTATGAGATGTACGGTAAGGATCACAGACCAAATGCAGAAATATATAGTAAAATTTGTCAAATACTGGGTGGTACTCCGCCGGTACAATTTTTCTATGAGTTGTTTCTAGATGAAGAAGGCGCAAAAATCTCTAAGTCAAAGGGTAACAGTATAAGTGTGGATGAATGGTTGCACTACGCACCAATCGAGAGCATAAGTTTGTTCATGTTCCAGTCGCCAACAAAAGCTAAGCGTTTGCATTTTGATGTATTGCCAAAAAGCGTTGATGAGTATCTTACATTTAATAAAAAATATCATGAAGAGGATATAGAGAAGCAATTAGCAAATCCAGTATTCCATATTCATCAAGGGAAGGTACCAGTTATAGATACTTACGGCATTAGTTTTAGTTTGCTTTTGAATTTAGCGTCTGTATGTAACCCAGAAGACAAATCTGTGCTTTGGGGGTTTATTACTCAATATGCCAAAGATGCAACGCCTGAAAATGCACCATATCTAGATCACTTGACCCAATTTGCCGTAAATTATTATAATGATTTTGTTAAAAGTAAAAAAGATTATCTGCTACCAACCGATAGGCATAAGGAACTCCTAAAGCAAGTTTCTGCAATGCTATCAACGTTAACTGAGGGCGCAACAGCTGAAGAAATTCAAAATGAAATTTATGCAATTGGTAGAGAGGCGGGTTATGAAAATCTGCGTGATTTCTTCAAAGAGATATATCAAATTTTATTAGGCCAAACGCAAGGCCCACGCCTTGGCTCGTTCTTTAAACTTTATGGAATTCCCGAAACAATTAAACTGATAGAAAGCAAAATATAGACATGAGACGTTATCAATTTGACAAATTAATTCGCAGCAAATTACCTGCACGTATGATTGACGAAGGTGTGATTATTAACAGCACCGAACTTTCTGAAGAAGAGTATATCACGCAATTAAAGAATAAAATTGATGAAGAGGCAGAAGAAGTTTTATTAGCTAGTAGTCGGGAAAACCTAAAAACAGAACTTGCCGATGTGCTAGAAGTAATACAAGCACTTGCCAAAGCTACCGGAATTAAAATGCAAGAAATTGAAAAAGCTAGACTTGAAAAACTGAAGGTCAATGGTAACTTTCAGGCTAATAACTATATCCATTATATTGAAGTAGCTAAAGATAATCAGCAAGTCATTGAATATTTAAATAATAAAGACCGTCCCTATAAATTTAGTGAAAACTAAATTTATTCATCCTTTATAATGGTAATTTTCTCTGAGATTAATTTTGAATTTGGTATTAGGTGTTTTTCATTTTCATTTTTTAGCGTTGTGTAGCGCAGGTCAATATCTACTACTACGCCCTCAACACCCATTACAACAATCTTCGATTGTAATTTGAAGGGGCGATAGAATAATATCAATATACCAGCAATGCAACTAGCTAGTGCATCTTTTAGAGCAAATCCCAGGGCGAATCCTGTTAGTCCAAGACCTGTAATGAGCGCGCTTATGTCCACTCCCATGGTGCCAAGTAACGTTATTATTGCTAGTGATATAATAGAGATATTTGTTACCTTAGAAAAAAAGGTAAGAAGCGGATTCTTGTACTGTATTTTTTTCTTCAGACGTTTGAATAATAAAATTGAGAAGAGCCACGCTATAAAAAATGGTAATAGAGTGAGTGTACCTAACGCAAAACGTGGCATTAATTCAATAAGTTGATCTAGCAAATCCATAAATTTTTTATTATTTAATTGTTAATAATATATCAGTTAAATTTTTTCTGACAAAGAATTTTGTTGTAGGCGTTTTTTTAATATCTCAAAATCTATAATATCCGAGTCTTGATCTTGGCAAGCACAAGAGAAAATATATTCCCGTTCGTCATTTACTTTTTGTATACATTGTCCACATATTCCCTTCATCATGCATTGCATAGGAGAGTTAATACTGCAAATCATTTTTACATTGCCAAAGAGTTCTGATTTTTGTTTTGCTACCGCCGCCATCATGCGGTCTGAGCCAATGCAGATAATATGATCTGTATTTTTTATTATGCCTAAGTTCTTGGCATTGATAATGCCATCTATAATATTACCTTTAACAAAAAAATCCTGCTCTCTAGAGAGGGGAATTTGTTCTTGTTCGCAGCTCCAAACTACATGATCAGAATATTGCTCTATGCGCTTTGGATAAAACCTATCTGCTAGTTTTCGATAGCCTGCAAAATATATTATCTGGCAATTATTAGCTTTTAGTGCCTCGGCAATTGGTAATAAGACTGCATTACCAAGGCCTCCTCCGATTAATACAACTTTTTTATCGTTAACTATTTCTGTAGGCATGCCAGTTGGTCCCATTAGAACTATTTCATCTCCTAGTTTTAACGTTCGGCATAAACGGCTTGATTCACCAACTTCTAGAATAATTAGTGATATAAGATTAGAATTTTTATCAATATAAGCACCGGTAAGAGCGAGGGGTTCTATTATTTGTTCTACATCGTTTGCATTATTTTGCAGTCTAAAAAATTGTCCGGGCTGAAAATTTTGTACACAAAATGGGGAATGAATAATGAGTTCTACTATATTCTCAGACAAAATATTTACAGCATGTACACGGCTTGTGAATTGTTCTCCTAGCGTTAGTTTGCTGGCTGGCGTTGATTTTAAAGCCTCGGTTATGGCTTTATAACCATTTTTCGCGCTAGCTATAGCTTTAACAACGTTACCAGCATATTTTTGATTGCAGTCACCAAAATAGCTTATTTTATGATCCTGGCTTTTAAATATATCTGATGGATAGTCATTTAAATTATCGATATCTTGGAACTCATTTGCTTCTGTACCTATTGCTAATAAGATAGATTTTGCATTTATTATTTTATTATTAGAAAATAATACTGACTGTGTCCAACCATATTGATCTTGATTCAATTTCTCTGGTGATAACGACTCTTCAAATTTTACCCCGATAGATAGAGCATGCTCAATTTCTTCATGATTTAATCTGTATGCTGGGGATTCTTGTAGAGTTTTACGGTAACAAATAGTTACTCCGCCGAGCTTTTGTAATATTTGTAATTTCTCTATATCGTTTTTAGCAGCTTTAAATAATTTTGCATGTGCTATAAATTCTTGAGCAATTGCTTGTTCTTCTGCGTTTAGGTCCTGATTTGGATTAGTTTTTCTTTGCCAATCATTATAAAAGTTTTCTACTTGGACAGGGTAATAATGTAATATTTCAACTGCGCTATCTATGGCGGTTAATCCGCAGCCAATAACTATAGCAGGCATACGTAATAATAAATTACTATTACTTTTTTCAAGGTAACTAGCCCCCTGCTGTAGGTTCATTAAAAAGTCAGCTGCGCTTTTGATGCCCTTAGTAAAATAATCAGCTGAGTTCATAAAGCGTGGTTTGCCGGCGCCAAGGCATAAAGCAATATGATCAAAACCTAAATCAAATGCCTGAGTAGTTGTAATGTTGCTACCTAACCTAATTCCCCCCTGCATAGTGAAATTTGTGCGCCTTTCTAGTATGAGACGTACAAGAGTTAAGTTGTTTTTATCCCAGCGATTAGTAATACCATATTCTGCCACCCCACCAAAGCCTTGTGGTTTTTTTTGCGATAATGGTATTTTTATAGCTTTCCAATATTTTATTGGTTTACTGATGTCACATTCTAATGGTGCTATCTTTAAGCCATCAATGGCTTTTACGCTATGTCCTTCGTTAATTAGATAATGCGAGAGAGCAAAGCCGGCAGGGCCAAGTCCTGTCACTAATATATTTTTATTTGTTGGGCTTTTAGGAAGCGGGGATTCTATATTTAATGGGTTCCATTTGCTCAATAAAAGATATATCTCCACTCCCCAGGGGAGGGATAATACTTCTTCTAAAATACTGGACTCTACCATAGGAGTATTCACAGGGTCTTGTTTTTGATAAATACAAGCCTGCATGCAATCATTACAAATGCGATGTCCTGTAGCTGCTACCAGCGGGTTGTCAATCATAATAACACCAAGAGCAGCAATGTTCAGTCCTTGGGATTTTAGCATGTGCATTTCAGATATTTTTTGCTGCAGCGGGCAGCCATTTTTATCAGTATCTGTTATTCCGTGCGCGCAAGAATCTTTTTCCTGTTTATGGCAATAAATACAATATTTTGAATGTGCTATTGCTTTGTCAACGGATTTTTCCCGGTCACGATAATCAAATCCTAGATTTATATCTTGTTTTAAAGCAGCAATTTTATGTTCCCGTATATGCTCCATTGGCATAGGTACATCAAATAGCATTAAATTACTATGGTTGTGTACCATAAAAGCGCAGTACTTTGCCACTAAATCTAATTGCTTGGAATATTCTTCAGGAGCTTTTTGCCAGTCTAATACAGCATTAGATATAGAGTGTTCAGTAATTGTTCCAAACATCTCAACTAATTCTAGGGAAATCTGCTTAAAATCAATATCCAGAATCATATCTTTAGGATATTTTTTCAGCACATAGCGCTGGATAAATTTGCGTCTACATTCGTAGATTATATCAAACTGTGCATGATTTTTTTTAGTAGCTAAATTTTCTTGGCTAATATTAAAAAGCTCAGAGATAAAATCATCTAGCAATGGAGCCAGCTTTACAAGAAAGTCAGAATATGCTTTGCCTTGATTAACTGGCTGCTTGCGATGCGATTCTAATGAATTAGCAAGAGATAAATCTTGTTCCTTGAGATATTGTAAAAAACTCTTATCTAGTTTTGTCAGACCAGATAGAGAGTTTAACGCTTCAAAATTACAGTTAAAATTTAAGTTAAGCATCTATATAGATGAGTTAATCCATTCCATAAGAGTATTTTTTGGTAATGCGCCAACTTTCGATGCAACTTGTTTCCCATCTTTAAAAATCATTAAAGTCGGAATGCTGCGTACACCAAGTGTTGACGGTGATTCTGGGTTGTCATCAATATTCATTTTAACGATTTTTATTGTAGCTTTCATTTCTTCTGAAAGCTGATCAAGAATTGGAGTTAGCATTTTGCAAGGCCCACACCATTCTGCCCAAAAATCAATTAATACAGGCTGTTTGGAGTTGATTACTTCTTGTTCAAATTCACTATCGTTTATTTCTTGTGTCATAATATTATCCTTTATTTTAAGTTACAAAGCTTTGTACCAAGCTTCCAGAAAGCAGATACCATCCATCAACTAGTACAAAGAAAATTATTTTAAATGGAAGTGCTACCATAACTGGCGGCATCATCATCATACCCATTGCCATCAAAACTGAAGCAACAACTATATCGATAATTAAGAAAGGTAAGAATATTAGAAAGCCAATTTCAAAGCCTCGTTTTAATTCGCTGATCATAAAAGATGGTATTATTACGCGTAGCGGTAAATTTTCTAATGCTTCTGGACTATCTACCTTTGCAATTGATCTGAATAAGTCTAAATCTTTAATACGGGTATTTGACACCATGAATTTTTTAAAGGGCTGTACAATTAACGGAAAGGCCTCTTCTTCTGTTAATGTTTCCTCTAGCATGGGTTTGAGCCCTTGTTCATAGGATTTCTCCAAGGTAGGAGACATGATAAAGAAAGTTAAAAACAAAGCTAAGCTAATTAGTACCTGATTAGGTGGAGATTGTTGTAGTCCTAGCGCTGTACGCACAATGGATAGTACAATTGATATTCTAACAAAAGAGGTAACCATTATCAAAATAGAAGGCGCTAGGCCAAGCACCGTTATTAGCATAAAAATTTGCATTAAGCGGCTAGTCATAGAACTACTGCTTAAGAGATGCTCTAGCTCTGTTGCAAAAGAATCTGCCGCTATAGCTACTTCCGGCATTACTAGCAGAGCGGTGCTTAAAATAAAACTCAGTATGGCGATAGGTTTTTTCATTCTTCTTCTGTTAATGTTTTGTACTTATCAATCAAGAAAGAATTATTTTTACTGACGGCAAGTATATAATGCGAACCTGACTTATTGCTGATATTTACTACTTTCGTACTTTCATCAATATACACAATATTTTCAATTTTTAAACCACTTCCTTTTGCGCTTAGTTTTGAATGACTACCGACATTACTATATTTTTGTAATATCTTTAACACTATATACATAGCAAGAAAGACGACTCCCAGAGAAATTAGTGCTTTGAAAATTATTTCTAGTTCCATTATTAAAATTATTTTTTATAGTTAGCATTCTTAAGATAGCGCGAAACTTGGTCATGTCTTGCTAAAGCTTCTGTACTAATTTCCTTTATCTCGTTCTTTTTTTGGGCAAATAAATCACGTAATTTTTGTAATCTATCACGTATTTTTTTAAGCTGTTCATCATTAAACTCACCATTAGCTATAGTTTTTCCAAAGTTTTGAAAGAATTCTGGTAGCGATACATCACCGGAGTCTTTAGCAAATTTTTCTTCAAACTTATCAAATTGGGCTATTATTTCTTCCCAGCTTATTTTTTTAGTCATAATTTTTTCATTTTATTTTGTTTCTTTTTGGCGTCTTCTTCATAGATATAAGTAAAAATTTCAGCAATTACTGAATATACTTCTAAGGGGATATATTCATTTATTTCTAATACAGATAAAACTTCTACAAGATCAGCATCTTGATGCATAGGAATATTATTTTCTTTTGCCAATTCAATAATTTTTTCTGCTATAATCCCTTTTCCAGATGCTAGTACTTTTGGCGCATGATCTTGGTTTTTTTCATAGCCAAGAGCAACTGCTTTTTGATTTTTCTGAAAATTCTTGTAATTATACATAAATACAATTTAAATAATATTTCATTATGAATATGCACAAAAAACTCGCAGAGTTCTTCGCAACAGTTGGTTACATTGGAAAAATTAAGTATGCACCAGGTACATTTGGTTCTCTTCCAGCTTTTCCATTATGTTATATCATAATGCATTTTATCCTAAATAACCAAATTGTTTTTCATATAGAGGGGTTTGCTATTGCAGAGCAGCAAATTATTACCTTAATTATTATAGAGCTGTTTGTTGCGTTATTATTATTTATTTTAGGAACGTATGTTACCAACATTTATATACAAGGCTCAGAAGATCAGGACCCAAAAGAAGTGGTGATAGATGAAGTTGTAGGGCAGATGTTAGTTATTATATTGGGTTCGTTATCGGTAATTCTTGCATTTGGTACTACTTTGCCAGAGCATTTTGATGCAGTAATGATAGATTTTGTTTTTTTGTTTTTATCGCCATTTGTATTATTTCGTTTGTTTGATATATTAAAACCCTGGCCTATTAACTGGCTAGATAAAAATATTAAAGGCGCCCTTGGAGTGATGCTAGACGATGTTGCAGCCGCGATATTTGCTGTAGTAGTGCACTATGTAATAATATTTTTCATATTAGATGCTTATGCTAAATAAAGAGCTGCTTAATTTAGTTCAGCAAATTAAGGAAGCCAAGTCAGCTATTATAATTTCCACTGCTGAATCATGCACAGGCGGGATGCTTGCTGCGTACCTAACAGAACTTGCTGGCGCTTCTCATTATTTTGCAACTGGTATCATTAGTTATTCTAATGCTGCTAAAATTAAGTTTTTGTCAGTCCAAAAGCAAACACTGGATAAATTCGGAGCCGTATCAGAAGAAGTAGCAAGAGAAATGGCGGAAGGTTGCAGAAAGGTTTCAGAAAGTGATCTGGCACTAGCAATTACTGGCATAGCAGGACCAGGCGGCGGTACGGTGCATAAACCAGTAGGCATGGTATGCTTTGGCGTGTCAACACCGTCTGGTACTAAAACTAGTACACATTATTTCAAAGGTAATCGAGCAGATGTAAGACAACAGGCATGCCTGATAGCACTACAACTAATATTATCTGAAATAGTTTAAATTAAGTAAATTATAATTATAGGGAAGGCGGCAGCTGTGATTTTGTCTGCTCAGTAATATATAACCACAATATTGAGTGATTAATCCTAGCTCTTTTCTTGTAATTTATATTAAAATCAATTATCCTTGCGGCCAATAATAATAGCTACAAGTAGAATTTATGTTAGAGCAAATATTGCAGTCAGCCACTGCTAAGATAGACGCAGCTAGAACTTCTCGTGAATTACAAGATTTGAAGGTAGAATTTCTTGGCAAGTCTAGTTTGATTAATCAGGAAATGCAAAAGTTGGGCAAAGCTTCACCTGAAGAACGCAAAGCACTAGGGCAAAATATCAATCAAGTAAAACAGCAGATTCAGACGTTAATAGACCAGCAGTCCGTGGTAATAGAAAAAGCGGAATTAAAAGAGCGTTTTCTTATTGATAAACTAGATTTAACGATTCCAGCAAGGCCAGTAAGATCTGGTAGCATACATCCTATTACTCAGTGTATGGATGAGTTAATTCAAGTGTTCGCTAAATATGGTTTTGACATTAAAGATGGTCCAAGCATTGAAGATGATTGGTATAATTTTACCGCATTAAATATTGACGAAAACCATCCAGCGCGACAAATGCATGATACGTTTTATTTGAAAAAAACGGATGAGAATACTAAGTTGCTTAGAACGCATACATCACCTATCCAGATTCGTACAATGCAGAATGAAAAACCCCCATATAGATTTATTGCTCCCGGTAGAACCTATCGTTCTGATTCAGATCTAACTCATACTCCTATGTTCCATCAAATTGAAGGTTTAGTGATTGACAAGAATATTCATATGGGCCATTTAAAACATGTGATTATTGATTTTATCCGTACTTTTTTTGAGCAATCAAATATTGAAGTGCAATTTAGGCCAAGTTTTTTCCCTTTCACCGAGCCATCAGCAGAAGTTGATATTAAAATGAACAAAGATGATAAATGGCTTGAGGTGCTAGGTTGTGGCATGGTGCATCCTAACGTCCTGCGGAATGTTGGGATCGACCCAGAAGAATATCAAGGCTTTGCTTTTGGCCTTGGGGTCGAGCGTTTTGCTATGCTTAAATACGGTATTCATGATTTACGTCAGTTTTTTGAGGGTGATATGCGTTGGTTAAATCATTATAATTTTGGTGCTCTAGATATACCAACACTTGCAGGAGGGTTAACAAAATGAGATTTACTATATCATGGCTTAAGCAATTTTTAGATACAGATGCTAGTTTAGAACAGATTGCCAATAGCCTGACTATGACAGGTTTAGAAGTAGAAGAAATTGAAGATCGCATGAATGAACTAGCGGTATTTGAAGTAGCTGAAATTCTATCAACTGAGCCACACCCAGATGCAGATAAATTGAAATTATGCAAGGTGCAAACTAAATCAGAAATATTGCAAATTGTATGCGGTGCTTCAAATGCTAGGGCGGGAATAAAAGTTGTGCTTGCAAAAGTTGGGGCCTTAATCCCCAATGGTAATTTTAAGATTAAACAAGCAAAAATACGTGGCATTGATAGTTATGGTATGATGTGTTCATTCGAGGAGCTGGGATTAAAAGGAGATTCGACTGGTATTATTGAGCTTAATGCAGAGGCTATTATTGGTGATGTAGCAGCAAAATATCTTGGCGCAGATGATCCTGTTATTCATATTAATATCACTCCAAATAGAGCAGATGCGCTCGGGGTATACGGTGTAGCTCGCGATTTAGCTGCGTCTGGCGTTGGACGTTTAAAAGAACTTACAATAGCTTCTATCGCTGAACAATTTGAGACAGATGTGACCCTAGATGTCAAGGATAGCATTGCTTGCCCTCTATTTGCTATCAGAGAAATTAAAGGTTTAAATAATACAAAATCTCCAGAATGGTTGAAGAATCTGCTTGAGAATATTGGTGTTGGTTCTATTTCACCTTTAGTGGACGTGACAAACTATATTTCATATAGCTTTGGGCAACCAATGCACGCCTATGATGCGGATAAAATTAGCAAAAATCTCACTGTTGAAACTCTGAATTCAGATGCTAAAATTAAAGCATTAAACGAGAAAGAATATGCACTAAAAGCAGGTGATATAGTTATACGCGATGCACATGAGATACATTGTCTAGCAGGTATTATTGGTGGTGAAAATAGCGCATGCGATGTGACTACAAAACGTGTTATTTTAGAAGCTGCTAGTTTCAATGCAGAGCATATCACGAAAACTGGAAGGCGCATAATGGTTGATACTGATTCTAGGTATCGTTTCGAGCGTAATGTCGACCGAGAATTCACACTTAAAGCGCTGGATTTTGCTACAGATCTTATAGTATCTATTTGTGGTGGTATTCCGTCGAAATTGGTGAGTTCTGGAAGCACTGATTTACCAGTGCGAACTATTAATTTTCCACTAGATTTTTTGAAGTCTCGTACCAATGTTACGTTATCTGCAGATGCAATATGCGATATATTAAATAAGTTAGGTTTTGTCTGCCTGGTTAACTCTTCATCTATAGATATTACCATCCCTAGTTGGCGTTATGATGTATCTATTAAAGAAGATATCGTAGAAGAAATAGTCCGTATTTATGGGTACGATAAACTGCCAGAAGATCCATTGCCGCCAGTAAATGTTGCGAGAATTATACCTCGCGAGCAAAGGCGTATTTCAGATATTAAACGTTTATTAGCAAGTGGTGGCTATACTGAAATTGTTACTTGGTCGTTTATGGACAGCCAAAAAGCTAAGTTATTTTCTCCCATTAAGGAAGAATTGACTTTACTGAACCCAATTAGTTCAGATTTAGATTATATGCGACCATCAATTCTTCCAAATTTACTACGTGTTGCTAATAATAATATTAATAGATCTTTTCGAGATTTATCATTATTTGAAGTAGGACCTATTTTTGAAAATGTTGGCAATAAAGTTGTTACTAGTGCAAGTGGTATCAGGACGGGAATGAATGCAACTAAGAATAATCACGGAGATAGCCGCTTATTTGATATATTTGATATTAAAGCAGATTTGGCAAATATCTTAGCTTTAGTCGGGCTGGATATTAATAAATGTCAAATTAAAGGGAGTGCGCCAGATTATTATCACCCAACTCGTTCTGCAGCTATTTGTTTAGGTAAAAATGTTTTGGGATATTTTGGTCAAGTACATCCTTTGGTTTTGAAGCAATTTGAAATTGATAATGATGTGATAGCTTTTGAACTTAATATATCTAAGTTACCTTTTAATAAGGAAAAATATGGAAAGAAACTTGAATGGCAGACCTCTGATTACCAAAAAATAACCCGTGATTATGCCTTTATAGTTGATGCAGCTCAGCCGGTTGGCGAGTTGCTAAATTTCATAAAGAATACAGACAAAAAATTGGTTAAGTCTGTAGATTTATTTGATATTTATTGTGGTGAAAAAATTGAAAAAGGCAAAAAGTCTGTAGCGCTTTCTGTGCATATCCAAGATGACAACAAAACTCTAATTGAAGCTGATATTGAGATGATAAATAGAGCAATTATTGATGGCATAGAACAGAAATTCGGAGCAGTTCTTAGAGATGGTTGAGTAGTGAAAAAAATATCACAAGAAGTAATTGATGCTTTAAATAGCGGCCAGAGAGAATCCGGCAACCTTATGGAGTTTCTTTCTGTAGATATAAAGCTATTACTAAAGAATGTACTGCCTGAATTTTCTTGTCCAATATTCCCAGGTAATTTTGGTGTTACCAAGAAGTATAGGTTGATCGGTACAGAGCTACAAAAGCAATTTGGCTTTGAGATATTTGAAAAATTAAAAGCACATAAATCAGATACTATACGCACATTTGCATGCTATCTTCTTGGAGAACAAAAAATTTCTTTTGTTCAAAAACTAAAATTAGTACGGCCGCTAGCTGATGATAACAATGCAGGAGTGCGTGAATGGGCATGGATTGTGCTACGGGATGATTTGATACTAGATTTAGAAGACTCAATAAAATTACTTGTAGCATGGACATCAGATCCATCTGATAATATAAGACGTTTTGCTTCTGAGTTAACAAGACCTAGAGGCGTGTGGTGTAAACATATTACAGCATTGCGTGCCCAGCCATGGCTGGGACTACCAATATTGTTACCACTTTATTCTGATCCAGCAAAATATGTACAACTTTCTGTAGGTAATTGGCTTAATGATGCAGGAAAAGATCATCCGAGTTGGGTAATTGATCTCTGTAGAGAATGGCAAAATAATTCTTCTACTGCAGAGACCAATAAAATTTGCAAACGAGCAATGCGTAATTTATCTACTTTGTGACTTAGATTTACCATGGGATATGACTGGTGTTTGTTCAGGACTTATAGGTTTAGGTACAAATTTTGCTGCTGCAGGTTTTGTAGTGGTTTGGTTAGCAGTTTGCGCTTGTTGAAATGCTTTATTTTCTTTACGTGAATCTAGCCCGGCTTTGACAGCTGTGCCTGCTAAGATGCTAGCGGCAATGATGGTACCGGCTGGAAATATTGTTGCTGTTAATCCTACAAGCAGAGCCTTACCTTTGTTTTTCATAATTTTCTGGCCTAAGTTGCCAAGCATATTTTTTGGTTTTTGTGGACCTTTTGGAGGGTGCGCTTGGTTATATTCTTTCTGTAGTTTATTGGTTTTGTACCCTGTAAAGCCAGCATTGCCAACAATAATCACCCCTGCTGCAACCGTCAGAATAGGCGCAATAGGAGCTGCTGCTAACATAACGGCTAATAAAGCAGTTTTTTTAGGGTTATCTTTTATTTGTTGTTTTATAGTTTCTAAGAAGCCTTTTGGCTTTTCATTTTCTAGAGGAGAATTTCTTGTCTTTGTCATATATTATCTAGTAAGAAATAGTGGCTATTCTTTAAATAAATAGCCACTATTATTTATTGTTATATTGCTGCAACGTCACCGGATAAAACAATTTCTGGAATAATTATTGCCTCATCTTCAGATCCTAGTAGAGATCCTTCTTCCAGGCTTTGCTCCTCCAGGTTAGCTTTTTCTAGAGCGGCCTTTTCTAGAGCAGCTTTTTCTAGAGCAGCGCTTTCCAGGGCAGATGCTTTTATACTTTTATAAATTTCTAAAGTTGCATTATTAGCAAAGTAGTCCTCATGGTTTTTGGCTATTCTGGTGGTTAATTCTATATTATTCTTAATAAATGCTGCTACGGGAGCATAATTAGTGTCTGAACGAAAAGGACGCTTTTTGAAAAAACTTTAAAAAATTAACGGCTACCAGACATTATTTTTTATATAAAACTGGAAAAAATTAGCTCTGCTATAAGATCAATGAATAAATTCTAACAATACAGTTAA
>CAJQOE010000098.1 GCA_905479885.1 uncultured Rickettsiaceae bacterium
TAGGAGAGTAACCAACTTACGCCACCTTCAAAGGTTTAATACCTCGATTATAACATATTTGACTCAAAACTCGTAGTACAAAGATGCCCTGTATGTCAGTAAATATAATACCTTCAAGCCTTTTCGTTCAGACACTATCTACCACAAATGAGCTTGCAAAAAAACTATAATTTATTTATAATCAGCCTCTTATTGTGGGGCCATAGCTCAATTGGTAGAGCGTTTGGATGGCATTCAAAAGGTCGGCGGTTCGATTCCGCCTGGCTCCACCAGGCTCTCTTCCATAGGTTTTGACGCAAAACTTATCGATAATACCCAGTTGCTATAAGTTATATAGCAGTGCTTGTAATTCTATTATTTGATTCTTGTTCTTAATTTGAACCGATAGTTTCTTCCTTTCCTGGAGCCTTATCATCTGACAACTCTTCAAGGAAATTATCAAAAATTGCAGCTATTTCGTTCTGCAGCTCTTCTAATGTTTCATTATCTGTCATAACGTTACTACATATTTTAATTATAAATATTAACGCAAGTATACATTAATATAATTTATATTGCAATATAGTAACTATTGTTTTGAGATTTAAACCTTGATACTTTTTCTACTAAAAAGTAATGTGCCAAACCCAGCAGAGATAATAAGTACAGAGAACCAAATGAAGCTTATAAAGGGTTGATAATAAATTTTAGCGTGCATAGTTTTATTATCAACTCGGCTTAAAACAGCGTAAAAATCGTAAAACAAGAAAGAATAGATATCAACTTCTTGCGACAATGTATTTTCAACTTTATATAGTCTATTTTCAGGTTTTAAAATAATTACACTGCCATTTTTATCTTCCACCTTGAACACTGCTATTTGTCTGTAATAATTTACGCCGTCAGTAAACTTAATATCCTCTAACTTAACCGACATTCCTTGGTTACTGACTTGCTCACCTACTTTGCCAACAAAGTCAATTTCTTGAGCCAGCAAGCTATTAAGTAATATACTAAGCGCAAGTAAGCCAAAACCAAAATGCCCTAATAGCAATGAATATTTAAGGAAAGAGGACGGGGATACAAAAACTAGCGATAATGTTTGCAACATCAGAGAAATTGCCGCAAAACTTATAGAAGCTGAGATTATGCCAAACTCAACCCAAAAGCTTAAAGCGAAGGTTGCAAGCCCACTAATTATAGCCAAAGCTATAGTTAACCAGCGTAATTTTTGTGCAACAACAGGAGTAATGGCGGTAAATAATAATATTGGTATGAATATTGGTATGAATACAGAGGTGAAATATTCCGGGTCAATAACTATCTCTATCCCTAGCACAAAAGAACAATATATTGGATAGATGAGAGCTATTATGATAGATATCAACGCAGCAATCCATAATACATTACCAACTAGCATTATACGCTCATATAATGCTACTGAATTGGCGCGTGGTAAATATCTATGCTTAACTACAAACCACATCAAGCATAATAATGTTAAAACAACGCATATTGATAGAATATACAATCCACGCTCTGGTGAGAATGCGAATGAATGCACTGAAGAAATAATGCCGCTTCGAACTATAAAAGTGCCGTATAAGCTTAGAAGAAAGCTAGATAAAGATAAGCTAATCATCCAGCGCATAAATCCACCATTACGCTCACTGATTATTAAAAAATGATGTAATGCTATACCAGATAGCCATGGCAATAATGAAATATTTTCCACCGGATCAAAAAACCAAAAACCTCCCCATCCAAGCTCACGATATGCCCACCAAGAACCAAGGCCGATGCCAGCGCTTAAAGTCATTAGAGAAAAACTAGAAAATAACCTAGCGATCTTTAGAATTCGCTTACTCTCTTCAGGTGTATAAAGCAATAAACACCCACTAACAAAAAGAGCAACATAACCAACGTTTCCTAAATATAATAAAGGTGGATGTATAGATAATGCCATATCTTGTAGCATTGGGTTTAGCCCCATCCCTTGATGCGGAACAAAGCTAAATTCCTCAAATGGATTAGAGGTAAAAATAATAAAGCTAATAAATACAACCTGAATAAAAGCCAGAATTACTACAGCAAACTCTCGTGATTCGCTACTAAAGTCAGCATAATAAATATATGCAAACCCTACTAAAGCAAGCAATGCAACCCATAAAAGCATTGACCCTTCATGACTTGCCCAACAAGCGGCTATTTTATAAATCAAAGGCAGTAATGAACTAGAATTCAAGAACACATTCTTGATACTAAAATCGGAAGAAATAAAAGCTACAACTAGAATTACAAAAGAAATAACAAGTACTGAGCTTCCTAGATAAAAACAAATAAATCGCACTTTGTTTTTAAACAAAATAGCACCAAAAGAAGCTACTAAAGAAATGATTAGTAAAGAATTACCTATTAGACTAAGCACTATTTAGATCCTTTACCTTGCTGCACTACTACTAATATAGTCTTAATACGATTTTCTGATTTTTTTTGAACTATAATTTTCAAGTTTTTCTCAATTAGATATTCTCCTTGGTTTGGAATACGCTCAAGCCTATGTATTACAAACCCTGCAATTGTTGTAGCATCAGTCTCTGGTAGCGTCCAACTTAGCTCACGGTTTAAATCACGCACTGGCATAGAACCATCAATGATATATTCATGCTCAGATTTTTTTGTTACTTTATTTTTACCAGAATCATATTCATCATAAATTTGTCCGACTATCTCTTCTAATATATCTTCGAGAGTGATGATACCCTGTAAATCACCATATTCATCGACTACGCAAGCCAAATGACTTTGTCCTTCTCTAAAAGTTTGTAATTGTTGCGTTACTAGTGCATTATCAGGAATAAATATAGGCTCGCTCAGAAGAGCACGCACATCTATATCGTTTACCGGGCCGGTATGACTATATAATTTACTCAGCAAATCCTTTACATGCAAAACACCAATTATATTATCATGATCACCTTCCCAAAAAGGAACTCTAGTATGAGGTGAAGAGAGAACTTTATCTATTATTTTTTCCGGTTTGATAGCAATGTTCATAGCAACAATATTACTACGATGCACCATAATATCTGCTATAACCATATCCTTTAAATTCAATATACCGCCTAGCATATCACGATCATTTTTTACAACATTTCCTTCATGCATATGATGCTCTATTACGCCACGCACTTCGTCTGATGCAGAGACTTGCTGATTTAGATCAATACGCATTACAAAACAAAATGCTTTAATAATGTAAGCAAGAATAACATTAATGGGCTGTAATATTTTTAAAAAGACCAACAATATAGGTGTCGCTAGAAGCGCTATTTTTTCTGGCTTAGCAACGGCAATAGCTTTAGGTACAACTTCTGAAAAAACTATAATGGAAAACGACATTACTATTGAAGAAACTAATGTACCAAGATCATCGCCAAGGAATTCTATAAACAAACTAGTTGCCATAATTGTACATAAAGTTTTAGCTAAACTATTACCAATTAGCAAAGTGCTAATAACCTTTTCTTTCCTTTTTAAAAGACTTAATAACAATTCGGCACGTCGACTCCCCTCTGATTTCATCTTTTGGATCAAACCCTGCGAGGTAGCTGTTATGGCGGTTTCAGTGGCCGAAATCAACGCTGCAGCGCCGAGTAAACAAATTATTACAGATACAACAATGAAGAACATTAATTTATTTTTTTTAAAAAATGAGTAACCAGATTCTAATTTAGTTGATATTATCTGCCTTTGACAAGGTTTATTATAAAATCATCACATAAAAATTACAAAACAAAGGTAAATTAATGACCAAAGAAAATGAATTACAAGAGGTTTTAGCAATAAAAAATACCACAAAGAGAGCAACTGTAGATGCACTTGAAGATTTATTATACACGCCAATAGATGTATTAGATCATGGATTTATAAGAGTAATAGATTACATGGGTGACGATAGCTCCATTGTACAAGCAGCAAGAGTTTCTTATGGACGCGGAACGAAAAAAAGCCTTCAAGATAAAGGCTTGATTAACTATTTAATGAGGCACCGTCACACTACACCATTTGAAATGTGCGACATCAAATTCCACATAAAACTGCCTATTTTTATAGCGCGACAATGGATTCGTCATAGAACTGCCAGCGTAAATGAATATTCTGCCAGATATTCAATATTAACTAACGAGTTTTATGTACCAGAAAAAATCAATCTAAGTCCACAATCTCAAATCAACAAGCAGGGGCGTAGCGACAATAAATTACCTGAAGCAGAGGCAGACAGAGTGCTATCTATTCTAAAATCAGATGCAGAACATTGTTATAACAACTATGTTGGCATGATGAATGAAGACGAGCATGGTAATATAGTTGACGAAAATAATGTAGGTATCACTAGGGAACTAGCACGCATGAATCTTACCCTAAACCACTACACAGAATGGTACTGGAAAATCAATCTACATAATTTACTGCATTTCTTAGCCCTGCGCGCAGACCCACACGCCCAGTATGAAATCAGGGTTTATGCACAAGCAATGTTAGATGTAGTTAAAGCTTGGGTACCTTATGCTTATGAAGCTTTTGCCGAACATAAAATGCATGGCACTAGTATCTCTAAAAAAGGCATGGAAATTATTCGCTTAATGGTCGATGGCAAAGATGTAGACCAGGAATCTAGCGGTATGAGCAAACGCGAATGGAGCGAATTAATGACTGCTCTAGGAAAATAGTCATCATGTCAAATAACGCACACAGGGCCATAATTATTTGTGGCCCTACTGCTAGCGGTAAGACTGAATTTGCACATCAAATAGCTCTAAAAAACCATGGAGAAATCGTCAATGCAGATTCAATGCAGCTATATAAACAACTACCAATCATTACAGCCTCGCCTGCGGCAAGTTTACAAAAAGAATTACCGTATCATTTATATAATTTCCAAAATGTAGACAAAGAATTTTCTGCGGCAAAATATGTCAATGCCGCTAGCAAAATGGTAACACAAATTACAGAACGCAATAAATTGCCAATCATTGTTGGTGGCAGTGGTATGTATATAAATATGCTAGTAAATGGCTATAGTGCAATTCCAAATATAGAAGATGATATAAGAACCGAGGCCCGCAAATTACATACAAAAATTGGAGCGGATGCATTTTTTCAAAATTTACAAATTTTAGACCCACAAATTACTACGATACTAAATATTGGTGATACGCAGCGGATAATACGCGCTTATGAAGTCGTTGTGCAAACGGGACAATCTATATTAAACTTCCAAGCACAGGACAACATTATGCCTTTGCCTAATTTCTCCTTCGATATATTTTGTCTGCTCCCAGAGAGAAAATTCCTTTACAAAACATGCAATACCCGCCTTATAAAATTATTTGATGCTGGAGCTATTGAAGAAGTAAAAGATTTATATAAAAACTACGGAGATTTGCAAACTAGTGCTATGAAAGCTTTAGGAGTAGCAGAAATTATTTCTTATATAAAAGGCAACATAACACGCCAAGACGCAATAGACTTAGCTAGCACTCGAACCAGGCAATATGCAAAACGCCAAATTACCTGGTTTAAGAATCAGCTACCAAACACAAAGATTATTAAATTTAATAATCTGGAAGAATATAAGCTACTAATGACGAGCTTTACTCTTCATTCATATACGAATTAAGAATAAAATTTACTCAAAGCTCTTTATGCTTAAGCAACACTGCGTTGCTGTAATCTCAATAAAACCGTTAGGTAATTTTTGTTTTAATTTATATAGATGAGTATCAACAGTAGTGGACTCACTATCTGGGTGGTAATTCCAAATCTTATGCTTTAAATGTTCTTTACTACACAGGAAATTTGTACTCATTAACAACTCAACAAAAATAGAGTTTTCTTTACTTGTTAACAATATCTCAGTATCTATCGAACTTATTTTTGCATAACGTTGATGATAAATCCAGCTTTTATTAATGCAGCAAAATAAATAATTATCCTGCATATTACTATACACAACCTTCAATAACTCCTTCAATCTCAAAGGTTTATGAAAATTAATTTCACTACTTACAAGCTGTTTAGAAGTTAAATTGATTAGCGTATTAACACGATAACATGGAATATCGGTACTATTAATATTTTTATCTATAATCAGTAAATCTACTTTACTTATATTGTTAATAGACTCAATATAATCAGAGCAAAACAACTGGACTGGAAAACTAGTATTATCACACAAGGCGTTGAAAATAATTGAATTATCACCGATAATAACAAAATTTTTTTGACCTACACTCGGTAAAATCATTTATTCAAACTTACACTCTTTGCAGTCTGGCCTTCTTCCACCCAAAAACCTTCAGATGGCGATAAATCTGCAGAAACTGCGCCTCTATCATCGAATACAAAACATTCGCCTTGCCACGCACCGCTTTCATTTTTAGTATCTTCTAGATATTGTAAAATACCACCATTTAAATGGTACACATCTTCAACACCCATCTGCTTTAATAAAGCCGTTGATTTTTCACATCTAATACCACCAGTGCAGAACATCGCTACTTTTTTGCCTTTAAAAAGCTCCATATTATCCTTAGTCCATTGCGGGAAAGAGCTAAATGTTTCAGTTTTAG
>CAJQOE010000099.1 GCA_905479885.1 uncultured Rickettsiaceae bacterium
CTTAACTTAATCTATTTGATACTAATTACAAATGTGGCTTTTTAACTGACGATGGGGTGGCACAGTATAACTGATGTTATTACCACTTAACTGGCCCAGTATGACTGACGTATGACAAGAAACAAGCTATAACTATAAAAAACGAGGAGTGAAAGTAGGTACAGGTTCAAAAATGGATAGTATCCAAACTGATGAATTGGTAAATAAACTGCTTACTTACACTCCAGACCAGCTTGGAATGGATTATACATTATGGACAAGCAAAGCAGTGCATGAATATATCGAATCAAACTATTCAGTGACTTATAATAGACGCTCTATCAGGAAAATCCAAAACTAGGTTTTATCTCTCAAAAACTAATTAAATTAGCTTATGAGCATAATCCAAAGAAAATAGAGGAATGGCTTACAGAGACTTATCCTAAAATCAAGGTACGTGCAATGCAAGAAGGTGCTAGGATTTATTGGGGAGATGAAATGGGTATACAATCAACTGATAATCGTGGAAAAACATACGGTATAAAAGGAGAGACACCAGTGATCAAAAAACTGGATCTAGATTTAAATGTAATATGCTAGCAGCCATAAGCCCTCAAGGTTTTATGAATTGGATCGTATTTGAAGATAATTTTACTAGCAAAAAATGTATTGAGTTTTTAGGTAGAATGATAAGGCAAGTCAAGCAGAAAGTATTTTTAATTTTAGATAATCATAGAGTCCACCATAGCAAAATGGTAACAGCTTATGTGGCAAAGCACAAAGATAAATTAGAATTATTCTATTTACCTCCATATTGTCCAGATATGAACCCACAAGAATTAGTAAACCAAGACGTTACAGCTAATTCAAATAATTTTCGTGCTTACTAAACATACTACTCTCTTTTTGCCACTCTGTCAGATTAAATTAGAAGTTTTACATTAAAATCTGTCACTGACCTCACAATTAATTTACGTTATTATCTTACACAAATTCAGTTTAATGAATATAAAATCATGAATTATTTTACTAAAAAAGAAGTTGCTTATGCTGCATGGTAACTCCAATATTTGATGGCCGGAGTAATAAGACAATAATTTGTTAATAAAAATGCCTAGTTAAAACAAATGGTTTTGACGCCTTATTAGACCATAATTTATGACAAAAAATAAACACAGGACTGAGTGTTTATCAAAAACTAAAAAATTGCTGTAAATCGTGCAATTTACCTAAAGTCTTTTTCGTTTATTACAACTTCTGTGAGGGTTACGCCGATTTTATCGTCAACTATAACTATTTCGCCTTTAGCAACTTTTTTATTATTAACATAAACATCAATTGGCTCTCCAACTGTACGTTCTAGCTCTATAACAGCACCTTTACCTAGCTTTAAGATGCTACTAAGCGGCATACTAGTACCTCCTAAAACAACAGAAACTTGCACTGGTACATCGTATAATGCTTCCAATGTTAATGCTACATTTTCCTCATCGCCTTGTTTTTTAGCCATATCTTACCTTATATTTATGTCGCGCTTCTCAGCTGTTCAATTATTTTATCAATTTCAGTAGTTAATTGTTCTTGGTTATATTCAAGCCTAGTATCAGCCCAATCTAACCTACAATCGTCTTCCCCTACTTTATCATCTTTTACTATTTGAAAATTATCTTTAAATTTACTAGGAATTGTATCAGATTGCAAAATTTCTTTACAAAAACCATACCGTCCAGGATGAACTGTCACAGTAATGTTGCCCTCTTTGTAAAAATTCTTTAGCTTCTCAATCAAACCAATCCTAATAATTTCTTCAAAATTAGATGGTAAAATTAAATGCAACTTTTTTGCAATAGCAGCAATAGCTTCTGCAGAAATTTTTGATATCTGAGAATCAACTTCTTCCTCCGGAATTATACTTGATAATTGTTGACGAAGCAACTCAGAAAAATCATTATTTGTTTTAAGTTCTGCTAACATAAGTTCATATTTAGCTGAAGCTTCTTCTAGACCTTTGCTATAAGATTCCTGCTTAACCTGCTCTATATCAATAACAGGATCAGTATTAGCAATTACAACAGGCTCGTTAATTTTTTTTTTTATTTCGTCTTCTGCTTCCTCTATATGAACATCATCAACAATTTTGCTTATATGCTCTGTAACTACTTCATTAATAAGCTGCATTGCTTCTTGATCCTGCGAATGCACATTAGAATTTACTACTGCTGACTTAGGCAACTCTTCTAATTCAAATTTCGTATGTTTCGACACAGAATCACCTATCAATTTAATTTACAAATTCATCATCATCGCTATTTAGAACAACATCAATCTCACCTTGTTCTATTAGCTGCTTGGCTACCCTAACCACATCGCCCCTTGCAGAATCAACATCTTTTACCCTGACAGAACCAAGGGCCATCAAATCTTCTTCTATAATCTTAGCAGCCCTTTGAGACATACTAGAGAATAGTACGGTTTTAATTTCCTCAGAGGCGCCTTTAAGAGCCAAGGTTAAACGTGATTTTTCAACATCGCGTAATAAACGTTGAATACCTTTTGAATCAATTTTAACCAGATCATCAAACGTAAACATCATATCCTTAATTTTAGATGCAGCATCTGGCAAATTTGACTCAAGCATAGCCATAAATTTACTTTCACTGTTGCGATCAAGATTATTAAAGATCTCTGCAAGCATTTCAAAGCTATCATATTTCTGAGTTTTTCCAATACTACTAATGAACTCAGCTCTTAATATTCTTTCAACCCTTTCTAATACTTCTTTTTTTACACTGCCTAAACTTAAAATTCTTGAAATGATTTCAAATGCAAAACTATCAGGCAAATTACTTAATACTTTTGCAGCATGATCTGGGGATATTTTAGATAATACTAAAGCGGCTGTTTGCGGGTGCTCGTTTCTAAAATACAAAGCTAATAGCTCTTCATTCACATTGGCTAACTTTTCCCAAGTATTTCTTCCTTGTGGGCCTCTGATTTCTTCCATGAGGCTAGATACGCGATCTTTATCTAATATTTTGCCAAGTAGACGCTCGGTATTATGTAAGTTCCCAAGAAACATCGAGTCACCAGATAAATCCGATGATAACTGGGCCATCACAGAATCTATTACTTCCGGGCTAACAGAACCCAAATGAGACATTGCATGTGAAATGTCTGTAATTTCATCTTCTGACATTAGAGAAAATACTTTAGTTGCATTATCATCAGACAATGAAAGAAGCACCATAGCTACCTTCTGTGTTCCTGTTAACTTTGCAATATCTTTAATAGAAATTCCCATTAACTTTCCTCGTTAAGCCATTTTCTTAATACATTCACTAAATCTTGCGGGCTAGAATCAGCAATCTCATTAATACGAAAAAGAGGATCAACTTTATTTACTGAAACTTCAGGAGCTTCCCCTTCACTTGGTATACCAACTAGAGCATTCACAGAAGAACCAATTATTGGCATACCATCCACGCCGATATTACTTTCTAGAACGCCGCTATCTTCTTCGCCAGTTTTTCTAATTTCAAATGCTTTTAGCGCTATTGGTCTAATTACAGTAATTAATACTAACAATACAACAATCGCAAAAATAAGTGTTTGAAATAAATTTGGCAATTCTTCTTTTAACCAATCTGAGTCGTCTTCACCTATACCATCCAGTTCAGAAGAAAATCTCATATTTATTACTTCAATACGATCATTGCGATCATCATCAAAACCTATAGCCACTTTGATCAAATTAGCTATTTTATCCAAGTCTGCTTGCGACCTTTCAGTATACTCACTTTCGCCTGTTTCTTGATTCATTTTGTAATGACCATCTACCAAAATACCAATAGACATTTTAGTAACTACACCACTTTCAGATATATGGTTTTTAATTATTTTGGATATTTCATAATTGGTGGTTTGATCACTTTTTTCTGAAATCGCAAAATTTAAAGAACCGTCACCACTATCGCCACCGCCTGGAATGTTATTCGCGACAGATGCATCCGTTCCACCAGCACTTGATACAGGAGTCTGATCGCGCTCATCTAATGATTGTGTGGATCTAACCACAGCTCCATCTGGATCATAAACTTCAGAGTTAGTTACTACCCTATCAAAATTCATTTCCAAGGCAACTTGCGCCTTGACTTTCCCAGCACCAACGCTTCTTGTTAACAAACTTTCAATGACATTTTTTAAACGATTCTCTGCTGCAACTCTAACTTCTTCGTTCTTACCACTAGCAAATTCCATCCCCTCTTCGGAAGAACCAATCTTCAAAGCGTTACCCTTAGTATCAACTATGGTAACATTCTTCATTTCCAAACCCGGGACAGAGGTCACTACTAAATGGCTAATAGCATCAATTTCAGGCCTACCTAGCCTCTTGCTACCACGAAACTTCAATACAACAGAAGCCCTAGGCTCCAATTTTTCTTTAGAAAAGATTTCTCTCTGCGGCATTACCAAGTGCACCCGCGCTTTAGTGACTTGATCAAAAGCTGAAATAGTACGACTCAACTCACCCTCTAAAGCTCTTATTAGCTTTACATTTTGAGAAAAATTAGTAGCACCAATGCTATCCTCTTTATCAAAAATTTCATAACCAATCACTGAACCGCTAGTTGGAAGCCCTACTTGCGCTAAAGCTAACCTAGCACTGACTACTTCTGCTTTGCTTACCTTGATTGTACTACCATCAAACATGGCACGATACGAGATCTTCCTATTATCTAATTCTTCAGCAATTTTTGCACTGTCTTGAATATCTAAATCTGTATACAAAACTGAGAATTCATTATCCCCAAGTTTAGACATGAAAATAGCAAATAACACAAGGAAGGCAACTAAGGCAATTGCACTAGCAGCCAACTTAGCTGGGCTTATTTCCTTGAAGAACTGAACTATTACTGGCATTGTTATAACAAAATAAGTTTGAGTTAAAAAATCTTAAGTCCTAATTAATACTCATTTTATCCAAAAAGTCAATGGATTTGGATGAGGATTTCCTTCTAATAAATACTGCATAGCCACAATACTACGAACAACAAACCAGACAAATATTAATATATATAAAATGGGACCAATAAAAATAAAAGTTGTAATCATTGCAACAAACGCTCCAGCTACACCTAAATAGAAAGTTCTAAATGCAAAAACATAGTGGCTTTGCCATAGTTCTTTCTTGTATCCCTGGTTAGCAAAGGCAAACACAGCACCCACAATAGGCAATATAGGAATAATTATTCCACATAAATAAAGCACATATATTAAAACCAGATTTTTTTTCCCTGGATCTAAATATTCTTTAATATCATCACTCATAATTTTTTATTTATCACTTAGATTTTTTATTACTGCACCAAGTATACTACCGTGCTTTATATATTCTATTTCATTATCAGTATAAACTTGTAATGTAACCTCGATAGTTTCATTATTACCACCACTGCCCTTCATAACGCATTTTAGTGGTTGATATGGCTTAATATCATCATGCACGCCCTCAATATTAATTTCTTCATCGCCATTTAAATTTAGCTTTTGCCAATTCATACCAGATTGAAATGCTATTGGCAAAACTCCCATACCAACTAGGTTGGAACGATGAATACGTTCAAAGCTTTCTGCTATCACAGCCTTTACACCCAATAAATTAGTACCTTTTGCTGCCCAGTCTCTAGACGAACCAGTACCATATTCTTTGCCTGCAAAAATCACCAATGGTACTGAACGCTTTTTATAATCCATAGCAGCATCATATATACTCATTTGTTCTTTGGTAAAATGATTAATAGTAACTCCTCCTTCCACACCATTACAAAGCTGATTCTTAATTCGTACATTAGCAAAAGTGCCGCGCATCATAACTTCATGATTACCACGACGAGAACCATATGAATTAAAGCCAGCAGGAGATACTCCATGCGACATTAAGAATTGTGCGGCTGGGCTAGTTTTGCTAATCATACCTGCGGGCGATATATGATCCGTAGTAATTGAATCCCCAAATAATGCTAGCAAACGCGCATTTTTAATATCAACAAGAGCTTTTTTAGGCTTATTTATATCATCAAAATATGGCGGGTTTTTTATATATGTACTAGATTCTTGCCAATTATAAGTATCGCTTTCTTCAGCAAGTATATTTCTCCAATTTGTATCACCAGCAAACACGTCGTTATATTTCTCTGCAAACATCTTGGGAGTAATACAAGCATCCATATATTCGTGAATCTCCGCCCGCGTTGGCCAAATATCTTTTAAATAAATTTTCTTACCAGCATCAGTTGTGGCAATGGGATCTTTGTCTAAATCAATATTAACCGTACCTGCTAGAGCATAGGCTACAACGAGTGGCGGCGAAGCTAAATAATTAGCTCTTACATGCGGATGCACTCTGCCTTCAAAATTTCTATTGCCAGATAATACTGAAGATACAACTAGTTGCTTATCCCTGATCAACTGATCAATCTCTGGCTCAAGCGGACCTGAATTACCTATACATGTAGTGCAACCATAACCAACCAGATTGAATCCAAGGCTATCAAGATATCTGTCTAAGCCACTGAAGTTTAAGTATTCTGTAACAACTTTTGATCCAGGCGCTAGAGAAGTTTTAACCCAAGGTTTTGTTTTAAGTCCTAGCTTTACAGCTTTTTCTGCAACTATCCCAGCAGCTATCATTACTGATGGATTAGAGGTATTAGTACAGCTGGTAATAGCAGCAATTACTATATCGCCATGACCAATGGAAAAGGCTGCTTTATCGCCCTTTTTACCGACAAAATGTTTTTCTGCAATGTTGGCGTCTGCACTTGCTAGACTTGGCAATGATTCTTTAAACCCGTTCTGCATATCAGATAGCGCAACGCGATCTTGCGGGCGTTTAGGACCGGCTAAAGAAGGTTCAATAGTGGTCATATCTAATTCTAATACATCTGTGTATTCAGGTGTATTAGAATTTCTCCACATATTTTGCATTTTTGCATATTCTTCAACTACTTTCACTTTATTCTCTTCTCTACCAGTGAACCTTAGATATTTTAAAGTTTCATAATCTATTGGAAAGAATCCGCATGTAGCTCCATATTCAGGAGCCATATTAGATATAGTGGCTCTATCAGCCAGAGAAAGGCTCTCCACTCCTGGACCAAAAAACTCTACGAACTTACCAACAACTCCTTTTTGGCGCAATAGTTGAGTAACTGTTAACACCAGATCAGTAGCTGTTATTGTATCACCTAAAACACCCGTCATTTTAAAGCCTATTACTTCTGGAAGGATCATAGGCAAAGGTTGACCCAACATAGCAGCTTCTGCCTCAATACCACCAACGCCCCATCCCAATACAGCAAGAGCATTAACCATAGTCGTATGGCTATCAGTACCGACTAAGGTATCTGGATAAATAGTTTTACGCTCTTTGTCTTCGTTTACATATACCGTTTGCGCTAAACATTCTAGGTTAACTTGATGACAAATTCCTGTACCTGGTGGTACCACTCTAAAATTACGAAAGCTTTTTTGTCCCCATTTTAAAAATTGGTAACGCTCTTTGTTACGCTCCACTTCTTTCTGGACATTTTCTTCAAACGCCGCGCGTGAGCCATATGAATCAACTTGCACTGAGTGGTCAATAACTAAATCCACTGGGATCATTGGATTTATTTTATGCGGACTATCACCAAGCATTTTCATCGCATCACGCATAGAAGCTAAATCTACAATCGCTGGAACACCAGTAAAATCTTGCATTAAAACACGAGCTGGCATGTAGTTAATTTCATCTTCAGAAGTTTTGTTTTTTAACCATTTTTTAAATGGCTCCAGGTCTTTTTCATCAGCATTACTGTTGCGTACTACGTTTTCGAAAAGGACCCTCAAGCTATATGGTAATTTTTCTAGATCAAAATCACAATCTGATGCTGCTTTCTTAATATCAAATATAGTATATTCTTCACCATCAAGCTCAATATGTTTAGCGTATTTCAACTCTGATTCTGTAGACATAAACAACTCCTAAAATAAAATTACTGCCAATCATTGATTATACCCTTGGCATTTGCTTTTTCTAATGGTAATTAAACTATAACGTAAGAACAAGTTATTTTCGCTGTTTTTAGTGTATCATTTAGTTACTAGTAGTTTTAAAACATGCTCTCTTTACATTCATTAAGCTTTGCTTTAGAA
>CAJQOE010000100.1 GCA_905479885.1 uncultured Rickettsiaceae bacterium
AGAATCCTTAAAATTAGACTTAGTACGCCAACCGCATGCGCCCACAGAGAACGCCTCTAATAAATCCTTAGATAGCCCCGTTAGTATTCGTAATGCCAGCAACGTACCAAAATCTATTATAGGTGAAATTTCATATTTAAATTTATCTAAAATAAATAAAGCATCTATGCTTTCAACTGCTTTAAGTAATAACACTTTGCCAACTGGTACAAAGATACCAGCTTCAATCAATATAATAACGAACGATAAACCCACAGCCAATGCTTTTGTAGTTAACGGAATAGTTAGCGGCGCCGCAAAACTTCAAGGACAACAATTAATTAAAACTGAGTTTGGTATTATTACCACCCAAAGTACTAATATGCCGATAGGACAAAGACTGTCTCTTGAGCTAACTAGCATTAATAATAAGACCTTAGGAAGCGACCTAATAAAAAACATTACTGATTTTATTTTTAATATCAATAAAGAGTGGCTTTCTGTAAAAAATATTGGTTTGAGCTTGCAAAATAATAAGCCAACCCCTGCCCCGTCACAAGGAATTACAGGAAGCGCTACAGAAAAAGCCGCGCAGCCGATAATCGACAGACAGACAGCACTTACTACCCAAATGCAAACTACAGTCTCTACAGCAACCCACTCCTTAAACAATAATATCGCGCCAAAATCTAGCCATAGCCCTGATGTATTTAAAGCGCAAGAAGCCATACAAAAACTACCAGTTGCACAAACAACTTTAGAAGCTAAACTTCTTAGCGATAACGTAGCTAATTTGTCTCGAACAATTATCAAAAACACTCGAAAAAATGACTCTCCTAACAATAACAGCATAGTAGAGAATCGTAAAAACGCTAGGAACGAACTTGTAGCAAGCAATAATACTAAACTCTCTGAGTCTAATAGCGAAAAATTAGAATCTCAGAGTATAAATAGCATAATCAAATCACTAGCAGACAACACAAAGATAAAGCAGCTATCCACAGAATTTCATAATATAAAAGAGTTGCTAACTAGCAGTATTAAAGAAAATGCAGACGCAGAAAAATTACAAACAGTGTTTATTCCTTTTTATGATGGCCAACAAATTAAAGAATATGAAGTGAAGCTTGATCGTACAAGGGAACATTTTTTACGATTTACATTTGATGTCAACTTAGAAAGCAACCCTATGCAAATTGATGGCTTAATTAAATTTGAAAATGATGACAAGACTCCACGTGCATTTGATTTAACTATACGTTCCAAATATATTATACCAAATACATTACAACAAAGAATCGCTGAGATATATAATATAAATCAAAATATGACCGGCATCCGGGGTAACTTTACTATTGAGAATGAAGCGCCTTCAAGTTAATGCAATGAATGTACAAAACTCCACTATTCTTGAATTTATATTGAGTAGTTTATTGCTATATGCAGCTGTCCGCAATATAGAAGTGTGTTACTTTATTGCAATTGGCCAATATAAGGTTTTATAATAAAGGCCCAAGTAGTAATAATAGATGCAACACTAGGAGTTATTAGAGTATCTTTGATTATTTATAAAACTTCTACTTATATTCTTAACTCAAACCTTTAAATCGATATGTTGCTAAAACAAGCTATAAAGTGTTTATACTCTCCTGTTATGGGATGGATTATTGTTTTCGAGTTGATAAGTGCCGCCATTGGTTTTAGCACAAGTTCTGGGATGTATCCATGGTATATCGATCTAAAAAAATCTTCCCTTACACCCCCAGGTTATGTTTTTAGTATTGTGTGGCCATTGTTATATTGTAGTTTAGCAATTTTAGGGTACCGCTTATACAACGCAAAAAACAATTTTATCGTATATAAATTATTCAAACTTTACTGCCTACAAATGATTCTTAATTGGCTATGGAGTCCAATATTTTTTAATCTTCATCTAACTCAGGTTGCGCTATTAATTTTAACATTTATTGTTATTATTAACGCCTATATTATATGGCAATTAGTAAAATTAGGCACCTATGATAAGTATCTCATCTTGCCATACTTTCTTTGGATATGCTTTGCTTTATACTTAAATGCTGTAATAGTTGTCATTAATTAAAGCAAAATTTAACTACCCATGAAAAAAGTGATTTGCTGGCTCCGAAATGATTTAAGAATTCATGATAATCCTGCTTTGTATAATGCTGCAAAAGAGGCTAAGATCTTACCTATCTATATCCTAGATGATAAAAATACAGGTGATTATCAGGTAGGTGATGCTAGTAAAGTCTGGTTGCATTATTCTCTGATTGCATTAAACCAAAAACTTGAAGGAAATTTGCTTTTACAAAAAGGCGACCCTCTTGAAATAATAGTTAAATTAGCAAGAAGCAACGGAATTGATAGTATTTATTGGAATAGATGCTATGAACCTTGGCAAATAAATCGTGACCAAAATATAAAAAAGATCCTTGAAGAATCTGGGATAAAAGTTATAAGCCATAACGCTTCATTATTATGGGAGCCATGGAATATCTTAAAAGATGATGGCACACCATACAAAATATTTACTCCGTTTTATAGAAAAAGCTGTTTAAGTAATTTGACTCCAAGGTCTCCATTACCTATACCAGAAAAAATATCTTATATAAAAGCAAAGAGTTCTACTGATATTGATGATCTTAGTTTAATTCCAACAATAGCATGGGATAAGAAATTTGAAAAATATTGGAATATTGGTGAAGATGCTGCTTATAATAGATTAGATTCTTTTTTAGAGTCCGGAATAGAAGGATATAAGGAAGGAAGAAATTTTCCTTCAAAAAATAATATTTCTTGCCTTTCACCCCACTTACATTTTGGAGAAATCTCTCCGAACTATATATGGCATAAGGTTAAATCGCAAGAACGCATCATATCTATTCAAGATATTGAAGCCTTCTGCAGTCAGCTAGGTTGGCGAGATTTTTCATATTATCTACTGTATCATTTTCCTTATTTGCCAGAAAAAAATTTAAATCCTAAATTTGATAATTTTCCATGGAAAGAAGATAAACAAATATTAATGCTATGGCAAAAAGGTAACACAGGAATCCCTATTGTTGATGCTGGGATGCGTGAACTATGGGAAACTGGATATATGCATAACAGGGTAAGGATGATTGTTGGTTCTTTTTTAGTAAAAAACTTACTCTTGCACTGGAAACATGGAGAACGCTGGTTCTGGAATTG
>CAJQOE010000101.1 GCA_905479885.1 uncultured Rickettsiaceae bacterium
ATGGTTTGATGTGTATACCAAATCTTATCGCTTTGTTAGTTCTAAGTAGGGTGGTAGTTAGTAGTTTAAAAAATTACGAAGGCACCGAAGAAGAATAGGGCTATTTTATCATTCGCATTAGAACATTATCACGACGTATAAAATGATGATAAAATGCTGCCCCAACATGCAATGTAATTACAGTTATAAACGCCCAAATTCCTAGAACATGTATTTGATGAAATAATCCAGCTATTTGTGGCAATTTATCTATAGCAGCCGGAATCATAAATAATCCAAATAGAGAGATATCATGTCCACCAAAATAAGACATACAAATTCCGCTAATTGGCATTAACAGCATAAAGGCATAAAGTAAAAAATGCCCGGATTTAGCAGCAAGTTTTAATATATTTGGCAGGTCAGCAGGGGGCTGCACAACTTTATTAGATAGTTTTCATAATACACGTAAGACAACCAACATTAAAACTAGTACACCAGATGCTTTGTGCATTCCATATAATTCATATTTATCAGGAGAAGCAGGCATATCACTCATTATAAAGCCAACGGTTATCAAACTAACTATTGCTATTGCAATTAACCAGTGAAATAATTTTGCTATTATACCATAGTTATTTTCAGTGTTTTTAATCATATGAAATTGGGGTTTAATCTTTGGATAGATTAAAGTTCATTTTTCGTACAAAAGCAATTGATTTCAGGCGAGTACAGACTTTTTCAAAAATAGGACGTGGTAAAATCTCTCGGCTATTTATTTCTAAATAATGATTCTGCATTTTAATACTAAATGAGGGGGTAGTAAAAATTGGTCCATCTATTGCCTCAGTAATCCACAGACAATGGCCAATAATTTGACAATTATTGTTATCGTTTTTGTCGATTATTTTTTTTGAGATTCTGATTAGTTCGTTACTTGGCTTGTAATTGGTGGCATATGACAGAATTAAAGCTATCATTATTCGTGTTTTGTGTGTGAATGGAATTTCCGACGACAAGACAAATTCAGAAATTGCCGATGGGTGTAGTGTACGATCAAACTTATGTTGTAGAGATAATAACATTATAGCCAGTTTTATGACATTTTCATAGTTAGACTTTTTAGATAATAATGGAATGATGATATCAAAATAGCTTTCCCAATGGAGTTTTTGTATATCAAAATTACAAGTATATTGTACTTTTTCAAAAACGAGATCTTTTTGTTTTTCTGCATCATTCATTGCAGCAATACGAACTCCTTCTTTTAGTCCATATGTAGAAATTATAATGTTTTTTGGTTGAAAAACATTAATAATAGATTTTGCTACGAAAATTGCATTATTATTGATACGTCTACGTCCAAGTTTAGTTTTTGCATCTTGAGAGGATGATTGTAATTTATCTAAATAAGTAGCAAAATCTTTAGTTGGTATTTCTAAATTATGTAAATTCTTAAGAGGGTAGCCCATAAAATCTATATAAAGTCGGCCCATAAAACGTAGTGCACCTCCCATTAAGTATAGATTATCATAGGTTTTTGTGCCATAAGGCTCTTGTATGATCTTGATTATGTCTTTCTCATTAGTAATATTTTGAGAGCTTATTACTTTTGTTCCTAGCTCAAAAGAGTTAAGCTGGCCAATTATGCCTTGTTCAATTTCGATTAATTCTAAACTTCCGCCACCCAGATCTGCTGCAATACCATGGCTGTCTTTAATACCCGCAATTAACCCAAGCGCAGTAATTCTGGCTTCTTCCTCTCCTGAGATGATATCAATATCAAAATTATATTTAGTCTTTATATAATTAATAAAATCATCAGCTCTTGGATGATTTCTTAGTACAGCGGTCGCCACACATTTTATATTAGTAACTTCTAGTTTGTTAAAAATATGAAGCAAATATTGAATAGAGAGGTAAGTTTGGTGTTTGATATCAATAGATTCACTGGTTAGGAGACTTAAAATATCATTTTTAAATTTACTGTTGAATATTTCAGGTGCACCAAGGCTATCATCTTCATATACTACAGCCCTTATGGCATTATAGCCAATATCCATTATTGCAGAGCGCATTATTTTTCTTTTTTTATACTAACAACAAATAATATGCATTTGTGTGTAGTCTCATTCCAGCAAGAGCTCTTACATCGTCTCTTACCCTATATCTCTGTGCTGTGCTGTATTTTAGCACTATATCTATTCTTCTGACGACTGAGAGCTTTTTTCTTTTGACTTTCTCGGGTCGACAGGCACTTGAGTTGGTATAAATGTAGGAGGTAAAAGTCTATTTGTAAAGAACTTATCCTCGTAGTATTTGATTTTTAATGATTTAATAGGAGGCATGGATTCTATTAAGACTATTTGTTCATCACGCGGTAGTTGAATAACTTCTTGTGGTAATAACAAAGCTCTTTGAACTTTTGAAACATTTTGAGTACGAGTGGAAACGTTTAAATCAAAGAATAAAGGTTTGTTATATGAAGTTTGTTCTACTGTTTTATTACCACATAATTGTGATATTAGGTTAGCAGTTTCATAGTTATTTGCTGCAAACGTAACCCTGAACGTTGAGTTTGAAAGGAACGAGTTCATACCAGCATCTTCATAGGTTCCTTTTAGCTGTTGGGTATCTTGAATAATTAAGAATAAACGTACTCTATACCCTCGAAAATATGCAATACCAGCTTTAAATTGTTCCATCTTGCCGAGTGTTGGGAACTCATCCATCAAAAACATTACGCCATAAGGCTCTTCTTTTTCATTTGGAATTTTTCTACTTAAGAATTCTGTAGCTTGTTGATAGAAAATTTGCATTAACCTTTGTAGGCGCTGGATGTTATCAGGAGTAAGTCCTACATAAACAGTAGTTTTCTTTTTCTTAAATTCCATTACGTTAAAGTCAGACGATGCAGTAGCTGCATCAATTAATGGATTTGCCCACAATTCTAACGAAGAGTTCATGGTTGAAATAACACCAGAACGCTCTTTATCAGCCTTTTGTAGGAAAGCAGCAATATTCATATAAGCCACTGGATGTACGACATCCCCCAAAGTATCTAATACTACGGCTAGGTTATATACTACGTCATCACTTCTCATGGTCCGAACTACTTCACCGAATGACTTAACTTTAGTATCATCTGCCAGTAGATATAGCACAACTCCTAGAAATAAACTTCTTGCTTCGTTATTCCAAAAATCCTTTTCCGGCATAATTAGGTTTGAAATTTTTTGGACATCATCCACCATTTGACCAGGCTTTTTGCTGACAAAATCAATTGGATTGTAGCAGTGAGTTATACCATCTGGATTAGATGGCTCCCATACATAAATTTCTTGCCCAGCTTTGCTTCTCCAGCCACTAGTTAGCTGATGGTTTTCTAATTTAATATCGTGCACAACCACAGAATGATCCCAAAATAATAAATTAGGGATTACAAAGCCTACACCTTTACCAGAACCTGTAGGAGCAAATAATAACGAATGTTGAAAGCCATCAGCTATGAAGTACCCCATAGAATCTTGTCCAAGTAGCATACCATGTTTTGCTCTTAAGCCAGCACGATCAATATCAGAGGCAGTGGCCCAATCCGCAGAACCAAAGACAGCCTCTTTGGCTTTAAAAAATTCAAGA
>CAJQOE010000102.1 GCA_905479885.1 uncultured Rickettsiaceae bacterium
ACATCTATATAACCTTAAAGATTTTTTAAATTACGATTATTTACTATCGCTTACATCTTTAAACTCACCATCTACAACTTTCGCATCAGCGTCAGCAGCGGCATTAACAGTCTCTTGCTCTGCTTCGCCATTAGCAGCGTACATAGCTTCACCAATTTTCATACTAGCAGCGGCAAGAGCTTCCGTTTTAGCATTTATTTGTTCAAAATCATCTTCTGATTCCATAGCAGCTTTAAGGTCTGCAATAGCTGCTTCGGTTGCCTGCTTATCTGTATCTGAGATTTTATCAGCATATTCTTTTAAATTTTTCTCTGTCGAGTAAATCAAAGCATCTGCTTTATTTTTACTTTCAATAGAATCTTTACGCTTTTTATCATCAGAAGCATTTTGCTCTGCATCTTTAATCATATCAGCAATTTCATCTTCTTTTAAACCGCCAGAAGCTTGAATTGTTACATTTTGCTCTTTACCGCTTGCTTTATCTTTTGCAGACACGTGTACGATACCATTAGCATCAATATCAAAAGTTACTTCAATTTGTGGCATACCTCTTGGAGAAGGTGGAATTCCTTCTAAATTAAACTGTCCTAGCATTTTATTGTGTGCAGCAAGTTCACGCTCTCCTTGGAATACTCTGATAGTTACCGCATGCTGATTGTCATCAGCTGTAGAAAACACCTGACTCTTTTTTGCAGGGATTGTAGTATTGCGATCTATTAATCTAGTAAACACACCTCCGAGAGTTTCGATACCAAGTGATAATGGCGTTACATCAAGAAGCAATACATCTTTAACATCGCCTTGTAACACGCCGCCCTGAATAGCAGCACCAAGCGCAACAACCTCGTCTGGGTTTACTCCCTTATGTGGTTCACGTCCAAAAAACTCTTTCACTTTTTCTATTACTTTTGGCATTCTAGTCATGCCACCAACAAGGATCACTTCACCAATCTCAGAAGCTTTTAAACCAGCATCTTTTGATGCTTTTTTACAAGGCTCCATACTACGATCTATTAATTCCATAACCAGAGACTCAAGCTTTGCTCTTGTTAATTTAATATTCATATGCTTAGGACCAGTAGCATCGGCTGTAATATACGGCAAATTAATATCAGTTTGCTGAGTGCTTGAAAGTTCTTTCTTCGCTTTCTCCGCAGCTTCTTTTAATCTTTGCAACGCCAAAGGATCGCTTTTTAAATCCACAGAAGTTTCTTTCTTAAATTCATCAACCAAGAAATTAAGAATTCTCATATCGAAATCTTCACCACCTAAGAAAGTGTCACCATTAGTAGCCTTTACTTCAAAAACGCCATCGCCAATCTCTAATACAGATACATCGAATGTACCGCCACCAAGATCATATACAGCGATTGTTTTATTTTCAGATTTGTCAAAACCATATGCAAGAGCTGCCGCAGTTGGTTCATTAATTATACGCAACACTTCTAGACCTGCAATTTTACCAGCATCTTTTGTTGCTTGTCTTTGAGCATCATTAAAGTATGCAGGTACTGTAATAACAGCCTGTGTAACGGTTTCACCAAGAAAATTCTCAGCGGTTTCTTTCATTTTTTGTAAAATATATGCGCTAACTTGACTTGGAGAGTATTTTTTACCATCTACTTCTACCCAAGCATCACCCGTATCAGATTTTACAATCTTATAAGGCACCATATCTTTATCTTTTTTAACAGTAGGATCAGCGTAATCACGACCTATCAATCTTTTAATAGCAAATAATGTATTCTCTGGATTAGTTACCGCTTGTCTTTTCGCTGGCTGCCCAACCAATCTTTCATCGCCAGCTATAAATGCAACCATAGAAGCAGTAGTTCTCTCTCCCTCTGCGTTTGATAATACTCTTGGCTCTTTTCCGTCCATCACTGCTACACAAGAGTTAGTTGTGCCCAAATCTATACCAATTACTTTTCCCATAATAATATCCTCTCTAAATATCTACATAATTTGTTTTGACTTAAAAGCGAAAACCTGCTTTTTTATCTATATACATGTTTTCTATATAAGAATGCTATATTTGTTTTACAAGAGGCTAAAGAAATAAAAATGTTTAAAATACTAAGAATTTTTGCACTTGGAGTATTCTTCGTACTAAATACTACATATGCAGATAATACAAAAATTCAAAATATTGATACTATAAAAAAAGCAATCGTTACTATAAATAGTCGCGTACCTGTTTCTGCATATCAAAACACTGGCAGCTGGTCTGGCACAGGATTTATCGTCGACAGCAACAATGGTTATTTAGTAACCAATAATCATGTGGTTGGTAGAGCTTCTGTTGGCACTTATTTTGTTACTTTTCACAATGGCCAACAAACTGAGGCTAAACTAGTTTATTATGATTTATATGCTGATTTTGCTGTATTAAAAATAGACCCAAAAGATTTTCCTAAAGAAATAGAAGTAGTAGAATTTACTAATGAAATACCAAAACTAGGATCTGATGTATTTATTGTTGGAAATACTGAAGGGCAGGGCTTTTCCTTTCATAGCGGATACTTATCTGATTTATATGAAATTAGCGGTGAAATGCCGCAAGGATCGTATGTTATTAACATGAACTCTACCGGTGGAGCTAGCGGATCACCTGTATTAAATATAGATAATAAAGCAATTGGAGTATTATATGGCGGCGGTAAAACACACTCTCTAGCCCTAAAAGGCTCCTATATCCAACATGTCCTTGGCGAATTACAATCTGGAAAATTAGCTCCTAACAGAAAACATATAGGTGTTATTACTAATTTATATTCCCTAGATAAAGCTGTTAAACATCGTAATTTTTCTGCCAAAGAAATGGATAAATATATAAAAACTTTGCCAGATGCTAGAAATAGAGTAGTAGCAGTACATTCAGTATTACCTGGAGGCACAGCTCAATCTATATTACAACCAGGAGATATATTGTGGTCAATAGAGGGCAAAACTATTGGAGCAGATCTAACTATACTTGACCAAACAATGAATACATCAAAGTCCGACAAGGTCAAACTCACAATCATTCGTAATGGCAAACAATTGGAGAAAGAAATTCAATTATATGATTTAACAAAAAACAAAATATCAAAAATGCTAGATTTTGCAGGTGGTTTGTTTTTTGAAGCTGACGATTTTGTAGCCGCAAAATCTGGCATAGAAATTGGTAGCGTTGCATTGGCTAACGTGCAAACAGGAAGCAGCTTTAGCAGTATCCCGGAAATGTTTGTACAAAATTACAAAAGTGTGTATCGCATAAGAATTAAATCAATCAACGGAGTTATTATTAATTCATTAGATGATATAATAATGGCAACTAATGATGCTATTAATCAAAAATATATAAATCTTGAATATCAAAATTTTCAGCCATATTTTCCACAATTTGGAGCTGATAGCGGCTTTATCTCTGCGCATGAACATTTTATGCAAGATATAACATTTGATAGTATAGACACAAAGCCTAGAGTATTAAAATTCGATGATAATGCATCTGAGTGGATATCAGGCGCAATATAATAAACAGTAGTAAAGCCGAGGCTTTCAAGCACCAGCTTTACTACAATATCTTTTCTTTAATAACATCAACTACTTTACTTATCTCTGACAATGGCTCATATTCATATTTTTCAAGATAGTTTGTAGTTGTTTCGAGGCGTCTTACAATCCCTATATCAACAAGCTGCTGGATAAAGAAATTATGCTTCTTAAGCTTAAAATTCGCTGGGCAAAAAACATAAACTGGTTTACCAGTGCTAGCTGCCTCACTACACATCGAAATAGAATCTGTAGTAGATATTATATACTCCGCTTTCTGCAAAATTATAGGATATGGATTAGGGCCAGCGTCAGCAGGATCGTATATAATATTAGGCCAAAGAAAATTTTTTATAAAATATTTTTTTACATTAACCGGAGTTCTGCGACTAAAAGTTATAAATAATGGTAAAGAATGATTATTAGACAACGTAGAAAGTGTACTTTCCAAAAGCTTGGCGTTATCTAGAGTTAGTGTATATTTTTTAGTAGAACCGCCAATAATAACTGCAATAAATTGCTTAATATCTGGATATTTAGCTTCAAACTCACCCCGAGCCTTAGCAAATTTTTCCTGAACATTAGTAAGCGCACCAAGAATCCTTACAATATTAGGAAGAGTATAATTAAAATTATCATGTTGTGGCAAGATAATGAGAGAAAACTCTTTTGGGTCAAGTCCTGGTCGCATTATTTGAATTATCTTCGTCTTGCCTTTAGATAATTTTTTTAAATAAATAGCAAGTGAAGCCGTTCTACGCCCTGAAGAAATAATCAACTCTGGAATAACAGCTTTTTTAAAATTTGATAAAATTGATTTTTTTACATGGATTGGAAACAAAGATAATAAAGAATTAGGCAACCTACCAAACGCATTATATTCAATCTGTTTGATTTCAAACTTTTCTCCTAGCTTCTCAGCTAGCTCTATTGCTTGATTAGCATTACCGACTCTATTATCTACCAAAACCCAAACTCTGGGAAATGCTTGTGCTTTTTGTTCCATATTATTCATTTTAGCAAAAAATAACTACTGCGTCTACGAGCAAAAATTGACCCGCTGTTAAGTAGTTGACATTATGATAGCTTCAATCTCAGCTATCTTTCCTTCAATTGATATATCTTTACCCTTAACTTCAAGGTTTAACCGAAGCAATGGCTCAGTATTTGATCCACGTACATTAAATCGCCAATCAGAAAACTCTAAACTAATACCATCAATATAGTCTATAATCGCCCCTTGGTGTTTAAAATGATCTTCAATATTGCGAAGTGTGCTAGAAACATTTGCCACTTTATAATTTATTTCGCCACTACATGGGTAAGCATCTTGAGATTTTGCTACCATTACAGATAATTTATCCTCTGAATCACTTAACAACTCAGCAATTAAAAGCCATGGCAACATTCCACTATCGCAATAAGCAAAATCTCTAAAATAATGATGAGCACTCATTTCACCGCCATAAATTGCATTTTCTTCGCGCATTTTTTCTTTGATAAAACTATGACCAGACTTACTTTGCACCGCTATGCCACCAGCTTTTTTTACAATTTCTTGCGTATTCCAAACAAGGCGTGGGTCATGAATTATTTTGCTACCAGCAGCTTTACTTAAAAAGCTAGCAGCTAACAGCCCAACAATATAATAACCCTCAATAAAATTTCCTTTTTCATCAAATACAAAACAACGGTCAAAATCTCCATCCCAAGCCACACCTAAATCTGCCTTATGCGCAATCACAGCATCAGAAGTTACAACTCTGTTTTCTATCAACATAGGATTAGGGACACCGTTTGGAAAATTTCCATCAGCTTCTTCACAAATATAGATAAATTCGCATGGCAAATATTTTTCTAACAAATTAATTACCGCGCCAGCTGGTCCATTACCTGGATTTACAACAATTCTTAGTGGTTTAATTTTTGCAACATTAATATAGCCTAATAAATGCTCTATATATTCAGATTTATCTTCTTGAATCACCTGCTGTCCATGTGACGAAAGCGTTCTTATCTGTTTTTTATTTGCTAATACATAATCATGTATTTTTTTCAAATCGTCAGCTCCGCTCATCGGACGGCTACCTTGCTTGACCATCTTCATACCATTATATCCCTTAGGATTATGGCTAGCAGTTATCATTATTCCACCACCAATGCCATCCTTTTCTTTATGAAATGTCTGAAAATAGACTTCTTCGGTGCCACAAAGGCCAATATTAATAACATTAACTCCGCAATCCATTAATCCATTAATTACCGCTTCTGCAAGTAAAGGGCTTTCTAAACGCACATCATAGCCAACTATAACCGTGCCAGGATCAATAATATCCGCATAAGCACAACCAATCTTATAGGCCAAACTAACATCTATTTCTTCTGGAACTTTGCCTCTAATATCATACGCTTTAAAACACTCTAATTTATCCATTCTTAGCCTTATCAGTTTCTATAGATTCTACTATATCATTTTTAGCTAAATAATCATCTAATTGTACAGTAATTATTACTAAAGGTTCATTGCCTATATTTTCTATGAATTCTACATCTCCCCATGAAATATATTTTGATTCATTTTTAGAAAGAATAATTTGCTGATTATTGAATAAAAATTTTGCTATCCCGCGGGTAACTATCCAATTTGCTGCATGATGAAAATTTTTTGCAATCTCTGCAGTGCTACCAACATTAATTTCAATCTGATTAATCCCTATTGCTTGGTCTTTTTGTAGCATCAGCACCTTTCCCCAGGAAAATTCTTGCACATCATTTGTATGATCATGAAGCTGTGAATATATATTACGCACCGCTTCTGAATTTTGTTTATTAGTTACCAACAAACCATTTTTTGTACTTATAATAGCAAGGTTTTGGACACCCACCACCCCCACTAATTGACCATTATTCTCGATATAACAATTAGATACATCATGTAATGTAGCATTGCCTTTTATTCTATTTCCATCAGAATCAGCCGGAGCAAGCTTGCTAAAAGAATCCCAAGTACCAATGTCTTTCCAGCCAATATCACACGGGATAACAACTATCCTATCTGACTTCTCCATAACCGCATAATCAATCGACTCTTCTGGTACTAGACTAAAAGCTAAAGAGTTAAGCTCTATGTTTCTATTACCAATTTGATTAGATAAATGCAAAGCACAACGCACATTATCAAGGATTACAGGACAATATCGTGCCATTTCACGTAAAATGCTACCTGCAGTAAAACAGAATATGCCAGAATTCCATAAAAAATTACCCTTTTGTAAATATTCTTGTGCCAATTCCAAACTAGGTTTTTCAACAAAACGTTCTACCTTGTTGCCATGATATTCTATATAACCATAACCTGTTTCAGGACTATTTGGTTTAATACCAAACGTTACCAACTCTCCATCAAGTGCTAATTTTTGAGCTCTATGCACCGCATCTCCGAATCTACCTTGATCCAATATTAAATGATCCGCAGGCAATACTAGCATTACTTCATCGGGGCCATAATATTCTTCTATTTGCAAAGCAGCAGCCGAAATTGCAGATGCAGTATTTCTACCAAATGGCTCTAAAATAAACCGCGATGTTATGGGGTGCGTTACTAAGCGCTCTACTCTACTATATTCATCTTGTATCCGAGAAAATAAATCTTGGTTCGCAACGGTAATAATGTCTGTAACTAAATCAAGATTAACCGCTCGGAGATAAGCTTTTTGTAACAAGCTCTGGCCGTCCTCCAACACAAGAAATGGCTTAGGGCATATTTTACTAGAAATAGGCCACAAACGGCTTCCAACTCCGCCGGACAAAACCACCGCCTGCATTACTAAACCTTAAATTAAATCACAAAGCTTTAAGGATAACTTAATAAGGTTTTTAAATGATGTCAACAATAGCTCTTTAGGAGCCAATTTAATCCCAGGGTTGTGGGTTTATTTACACTAGACGGGCTATACGTTACAAACAAACATAAAAGTTTATTTGTTTTTTATAAAATGGTTGAGTATCTCTTCATCAGAAACAGTATTATTCTTGGTTTCTACGAGATAAGCACGCACTATGCTTAATACTGATTCTGTAAACTCTGTGCGCATTGTATCAACAGCTTTAACCCTTTGATGGTCTATAAACTTAACAGCAGAATCCTTAGTACGGGCTAGCATTAAATCCATTTCTTTAGATCTAGTATCCACAAGTCGCGCTGTACTAGCCTTGGCACTTTCGACAATGCTTTTTTTACGCGCCTCAAAATGCTCCATCTCTTGTTCTATTTCATCCAAAAGCAATTTAGCATCTTTTTTTATTTGCTCAGTTTCTGCAAGCTTTGCTTTTATTTCTTCAATACGAGCATCTAAAGATGCAACTATAGCCTTTTTTACCGGTCTATAGGCTAAATATATAAATATTATAAAACATATAGCTACTACAAAGCTTTCATCGAAAAAATTTATCATTTTACCTTGCTATGAATTTTTTTAAGTAACTCTAAATCGGCTGGTTTATTAGTAATTTTTTGCACTATAAAAGATGCCAAACTAATAGATGAACTTGCCCCCTCTAAATGAAATTTATCAACATAGTTGTTAATATCGTCTATAGCATGCTCACGTTTTTGATCTAAAATAATTGCAAGATCCTCTTTCTGCTTATCGAAATGCATTTGCAATATTTCTGTAGCTTGTTCTTGCATATCTTCGACCCGAGCATTGACTTCTGCCAAACGCTCAAGTCGAGAAATATTTAAAGATTCTACTTTATCATTATACTCATCTGCGTAACGAATATTCTCTTCTAAACAACGGTTTCTAGCCGTTAAAATAGATTCAGCTTTTGGAGCAATAAACCGACTTACTAAAAAATATAAGAAAGTAAATACTATAACCAACCAAAAAAGCTGCGAACTAAACGAAGATACATCAAACTGAGGCATAATATTATAATCTATATATTTAAGTAAAAATCAGTAACATTGCTATTACAAACGAAAAAAGCCCCATTGCTTCAGCAAGCCCTGCACCAATAAAAGCCATTCTTTGCAACTGATCACTTGCTGACGGATTGCGTGCAATAGCGTTTAGCAAAGAGCCAAAAATATTACCTACTCCAATTGCCGCTCCAAGCATACCAAATGCCATAAGACCAGCGCCAATAAATTTAAAAGCCATTGCTTCCATAATCTAATCTCCATTAAAATTAACATTAAAATTACGAGTCACTTATAAGCACCATCATCCCCGGCACGCTAAAAATGCTCAACCCAAATTTACACTAAAAAATTTAGTGTAAATTTACTGCATCGTTTAAATACACACAGGATAATATAGCAAATATATAAGCCTGCAAGATCGCCACGAATATTTCAAAACCAATTAGAATAACTATAAAAGGTATGGGTAAAAATTTCAAGTATATAGCCATAGATACCACAAATCCCGCCATAACCTTTAATAGCACATGCCCTGCCACCATATTTGCCGCCAAACGCAAAGACAGGCTAACCGGACGCGCCAAATATGCAAATAACTCAATAACCACCATTAATGGCGCTAGCCACCAAGGTGTACCTTTTGGCAAAAACAATGAGAAGAATTTTAAACCATGTAAGTATAAGCCAAGCAATGTCACCAACAGAAATATCATCATAGCAATAGCAAACGTAATAGATATGTGACTAGTTACAGTGAATCCATAAGGAATCATACCAAATAAATTACATGTAAGAATAAACATAAACAAAGTGAAAATTAATGGCACAAATTTCTTACCGCCTTCCCCAACGTTTTGTTCCAGCATATTTAAAATCATGCCATATAAAATTTCTCCACTTAGCTGTAAACGCGTTGGTATCAAGCGCTTACCTTTAAATGCTATTGTGAAATACAGCACAACAAAAAAACCAGACAATATCATAAATAAAGACGAGTTCGTTATACTAGCATTGTAACCAAACAACTCTATATCGATGATTTCTTTTATTTTAAACTGCTCTAAGGGACTATGTGCCATTGTTTTTGATATATTTATTCCAGATCGACTTAAACGCCGCGACCATTGCAAGTATAAGACAAATTATAAGGAATAGTGGTTTAGAATCAAACAAATTATCAAAAAACAACCCTATTATTAAACCAACTATCGTTCCCGCAACTAACTCTATAGCAATATTAAAAGCTTGATTACCGCTTGATACTTGCTTTGTAGTAACTTTTTTTGTCTTATTTGTCGTATATTTATCTATTCTCTTTTGAATGTCTGAATGCTTTTTAAGATCCATCTAGAGCTGCCTCTATTGCTTTTGAAAGCTCTTCTACGGTATATGGATTGATAAATTGCTTACCATTAATGAAAAAACTTGGAGTGCCAATAAAGCGCGGCTCTTTTGCTACAAGCTTAGTATTTTCAATTAATATTGCCACCATAAATTCATCGTTTAAACAAGCCGCGTATTTTTCAGGAGCAATCCCACCAAGACCAGCAATATTTGTTAGCACTTCTCTATAATTTTTGTTAAAAGCCCAATTATCCTGTTGCTCTAAAAGAACATGCATAAATTTAATATAATTATCCTTATCACCAACACAACGAGCCAAAATCGTCGCATCTAAATCCTGTTTATTACCTATAAATTCACGCATTACATAAGCAATTTTTCCAGTATCTATATATTTTTTCTGTATTTCTGGAAAGGTTCTTTTATGATAACTAACGCAATGCGGACAGGTTGGAGAAAAATACTCAACTAATACTACAGAAGCCTCTTTATCACCAAATACTATATCATCTGGTTCTATGGTATAACCACGCACATGTTTAGCAGCCTCTTCTTTTTCTGCGCCCATTGTTTCTTTGTTTATTTCGGATTTTTTTGCAACGTCTTCTTTGCAGTCTTCAAGCTTTTTACTATATTCATTTATTTGCTCTTGCGCCAAAGACTCTGGCTCTGTCTTGTCACCACAAGCTATAAGACCTAAACCAAGTAATACCAAAATCAAAGTTTTTTTAAACATATTTATCATTAAACCTTATACTCTATAAATTCCTAACTATTTCTAGCACAAGCAAACCCACAAGGTAACATAATTTTTATCTTAGCAATAAATTTTATAGAATCAATTTGTCTTTTCTGCGCCTATTCCTTAAATCATTAAAACAATTACTTGCCCATTAGGGGGGAGGAGGTAATATTATATACGCACATAAACACAAACCTAAACACAGCTTTTGCTATGAAAATAACATATTTGCTATGAAAATAACATATAAGGCCATTATGGCTATCAAAACATTACTTACCACTCCACTTGGGCAAGAAACTTATCAACTAGATCTCCCCCCCTTTGTAAGCGAGGGTGGGACTCGAGAAGAAGGAGTGCAACTAGCAAGCTTATTGCTAAAAAATATCCATGTGCTTGAAATGCAAAATATGGGTTTTATCCCGGAAAATGTAACGGCCGTAAACAGACTGCTAGAGGAAAATTTTGATGAATTATATACTACCGAACTCGCTGGCGCTATATTCAAAGAAAAGCATGTATTCCATACAACAAAAGGGCTAAATGAAGAACATTTAAATCAATATTTAAACGGTAGAGAAATTGTCTTAACTGATATAATCAGTAATCCAGCAACGTTCCGCTATCCAGAGAATGTTCCATTCTTAACCACAATGTGCAAGCACCTTAATTTAGCTCATAAAGATGTGCTAAGAGAAATAATGCCAATATACCAATATATTTCCAAATTCTATCAAACTGGTGATATTAATTGGCATATTAATTCTTTATTTTTAGCAACCTATTTTGACAACACCAAAGATGCCATTGATTACCTTGCACAAAGTGATTTTACATCTTCCAAGACTATTGATGAAAATATATTCCCTTATATAACTGGCAATTTATCTATCCTTGGGTTGCCCGCAGAAAAAATGCAAGCTTGGTACAAACTAAATGCACGCTTTGGTAAAAAATCTATAGAGTGTTTTTCCATGGCTAACAAAATCGATGAAATTTACGATGTTACAGAACTATTAAAACCAGAATCATCTGAGGTATTTATCTTAGCAACATTACAAAGGTTAGCTTATCAAGTAACTTTCGTTCGCGCTGAAGAATCTACAGAAATAGCAGTTCTAGCTATGGAATATCAACTCGACGAGCGACTATTTAATAAGATTTTAGATGAGGCATTGCCTAAAAGGAAAATAAAAGATAATTTACCTGATTTTGAATTTGAATTCGAAGTTGATGCGAACTCATATAGATTCAGCAAGCTCGCATGCGGTGACCCAAGGGCACTATTTTTAGCGCCAATAATCACTAGCTATTCTGAAGAAGCGTCACGTGGTTATGATTTTGCTATAGGTGAAGATGGAGAACTTTTTTCAATAAATGCTTTTACAAATGAAAATGCTAATTTTTATATAGTGACAAATGAAATTGGTAATATAATATTTGCTTTTTATGCCTGGCTTGGAATTGACAAAAATGGTCATGATATAATGGTTCTGGATCATAACAACCACCCTTTTTCTTATGTCTTTTTTCAAACAGATATAATAAAAAATATATTTGATCAAGTAGCGCTCTCTAACATAGAAAAACTCTATCTAAGAAGTAATATATATTGCTTATCAGGAACTAGCAAGATTACTCCTAAGCAAGCAGAGCTTGTTAACTCAGAATTTACCGATAATTTTTCTGAAATCACCGCTCAACTTATAGAATCTCAACAACGGCAAATTTACACTTACACACCCGAGGAGCCAAAACTTTCTGATGATTACACAAGCTATAAAAACTTTCATACTGAACTTAATTTAGAATGGGCAAAAATGCATTTTTATAAATTATTACAGCAAACCACAAAGCATGGCTTTAGCTTTATATTAGACTTACCATTGCGTTGTTTGGTAGAGGAAGGAATTTATACAGTAGACGATATTAATGAAAGTTTTAATACACACACATTTCCATTTCCTTATCAGAGCAATTATAGTTTTTGTACAGAATATAAACAGGGCATTAAAAACTTTATCACCCTTGCCAAAAGAGGCAAAATCGAATTCTCAGATAGTTGGAAAGCCATACAAATTCTGAATAACCATGACTTAGACATATCAACAAGCTGGGAATCTTTACAAAAATCATCATCTATTTTACCACAGCCATTCATATGTACACCTGGTATTGACATGGAAAAACTAATAGAGTCCTCGTTAGCCGGAGAAGATTATTCTACAGAACTAGATGCATATTGTAATGATTAACGTTACCTGATACAATCATCGCATGTTGTGATGAACAATATTATTAATTATATTAGGTAATCTCTTATGTCTAAGATTGTAAAATTATTTGCCTTGTCTCTTTTGTTAGCCGGTTGCAACAGCATGTATGGTGATGGTACAAGCAAAGTAAAAAAGAATCATGGTGCTGATGCTCATACTGCAAAACACGTAACAAATCACGTTGATCATGTAACAAAAAGTGTTGCAGCTAGCGCTTCTGCTACAACTACTTTAGCAAAACAACTACCATAATCTAAAATTGTTTTTAAAGGTTCTAGGTTTTAAATTAATTTACTAATCTAGAACTTTTAAAAATAACCCATTATCATCAAGAAGGCGCATTGTTTCTTCTGGCTTAACAACAATTACACTTTCCTTTTCAATAGCAACACCATTAAAACCATGCTTTGCCAAGAAAAATATAGTGTCTGGGCCAATAACTGGCACGTCAAGGCGCATATCTTGGGTAGCTTTTGACATTTTCACAAGCACACCACCTTTTGCCGCACGCCGTAGAATTTCACAACGACGAATTAAATTATCTGTACCTTCTGCCGCCTCAATACCAACAACATAACCATCACAAACTATAACAGACTGCCCCACATCCAGGGCGCCTAAAGATGCAATAACTTGTTTGCCTATTTCTATATCGGTTTTATCTTGCGCAGAAGGTGACTTAGTGCTAGCTATCTCTAAATTATACTTACCTAGTTTTAAAATTTCTTGTGGAAAAACAACTTTTAAGCTTTTAGATTCAATATAATTAGAAACTATCTTCAATATATTATCATCGCCTAATATTTTCTGCTTTAAAATTTTAGCAAGCAATAACGATCCAGAAAAATCTACTTTTAATGATTTCAAATCTGGACGGCCTATTCCGCCAATAATGACTACGTTTTCTACCGAGTTCTCTTTAAAATACTCAATAATGCTACCAACAGCGCCCAACGCAAAATGTTTATGTGCAAAATTTGCAAAATTCGCTTTTGACTCAAGCGCCGCAATAACACAATCACCTCCAGAAGCTTTTTGTAGTTTAGCTATTTCTTCTGGCAAATCGCCATTACCAGCTATTATCCCTAATTTTGGTAACATTTTTTCTCTATTTATAAGCACAAAAGCTACGCGCGTTATCTTTTTGTAAAAACTCCACAACTTCTTGTACAATTTTATTGTCAGGATATTTTTGTTTGGCCAATTCTATACGCTTATTAAACACATGCTCTGAATTTTCATCAAAAATTTCCTTTATGACCTTGCTAGCTTCAAGAGATTGTTTTTTATCAAAACCCCTTCTATTCATGCCAACTAAGTTCAAACCTTCAAGATGAGCCCTGTCGCTTGTTGCCAGACCATAAGGCACCAAATCTCGTACAACAGCCGATACACCGCCAACCATGGTATGTGGTCCTATTCGACAGAATTGCTGTACCGCAGATAAACCACCAATAATAGCAAAATCACCAACCTCCACATGTCCAGCAAGACTTACATAATTAGCAAAAATAACGTTATTTCCAACTATACAATTATGAGCAATATGCACACCAACCATAAATAAGCAATTATTACCAACTCTAGTAACCATATTACCTTCGGTGGTTCCATGCTGAATAGTTACATATTCTCGTATAGTATTATTTTTTCCGATAATAATTTCAGAATCTTCACCATTATACTTTAAAGTCTGCGGATAAGAAAATGATGCAAATGGATAAATTATAGTTCCTTCGCCAATTGTTACTCTGCCCTCTGTAACAATATGTGATTTAAACTCAACATTATCACCTACAACAGCGCCATCAGCAATGATGCAATATGGGCCGATCTTAACACCCTTGCCCAGCTTTACGTCTTTACCAATAATCGCACTTTTGTGAATCATTATTACTACCTAGATTTATCCTTTACCATTGCTGTAAAAACCGCTTCTGCTGCTACTTTAGCATCAACTTCAGCTCTGGCTTTAAACTTCCATACCGGGCCTCTATTCTGTATAATAGTTGCATACATGACCAAAGTATCCCCTGGCTCTACTATCTTTCTGAATTTAGACTCCTCAATAGACATAAAAAACACTTCTTTGTCCGCAGTGCTTTCCATTGATTTTGCCACAAGTACCGCAGATAGTTGTGCCATTGCTTCTATTATCAAAACACCTGGCATCACTGGTCTAGTTGGAAAATGCCCTGTAAATTGCGGTTCGTTGGCTGTCACATTTTTTATGCCAATAATTGACTCTTTATTCTTAAGTTCCGTAACTCTATCTACTAATAAAAATGGATAGCGATGCGGAATAATTGACATTATTTCATTTATATCAATCCTTTCTTGCGTCATTTTCTTTTTCCTTTAATCAAATTTTTCATTATTATTGTTTGCTTATGCCAATCCCTAATTGGCACAGCTGGGGTTCCTCCCATAATTCCTGCCTCTTTTATATCCTGAATTACACCGCCTTGGCCAGAAATTTGTACTCCATCTGCAATAGTAATATGTCCAGCAACCCCTACCTGGCCGCCAAGAGCACAATAAGAACCAATTTTACTACTACCAGCTATACCAACTTGTGAAACTAAAATAGCTCCTTTTTTGATGTGAGCATTATGACCAATTTGTACAAGATTATCAATACGGCATAAATCTTCAATTATAGTATCGTTCATAGAGCCGCGATCAATACAAGTATTAGCACCAATTTCTACATCATTACCAATAACCACGCGGCCTGTATGATATATTTTTTTATGAATTCCTTTGTCGGTTGAAAAACCAAAGCCATCTTGACCAATTCTTGCTCCAGGCAAGACAACTACATCATTACCAATTACAGAATAACTTATAGAAACATTTGAATCAATCCGGGCTCGGTTGCCTATCTTTACTTTGTAATCAATTATAGAGCCAGATTCTATAACGCAATCATCACCTATTTCTGCCTCATCTTCGATCACTACGTTATGGCCTATATAACAATTTTTACCTATTTTTGCACTCCTGGAAACATAGGCACTTGGCATAATCTTATTAATACACAATTTACCAGGAGAATAAAACATATCCAGCATTTTGGCATAAGCATGATATGGGTTGGCTGTCTTAAGTAAAACGATGTCGGATTCTTCTGTAAAGTCTAAAGGCACAAGGCAAGCACCTGCTTGGCTTTTTTTAAATTCATCCATATATTTTTTATTACTAAAAAAACTAATATCTGAAACACCGGCCTCAGATAAAGATTTTATAGCACTAATGGATATATCTCCCGCGGTAGAATGAGTAAATTCACAACCAATATTTTGTGCAATTTCTGATAATTTATAAGGACCAGAATTGATATAAAAATTTCTATTCGACATTTACAAATTCCTAGCTACTAAATAAAATATAGCTAAGCATATAACAGTGTTAAGCGGTAGTAAAACTATAAATTAGTTAGATTACTATTGATTAGTTTAATAGGCTTATAACATCTTGTGTAGCATCTTTCACTTCCTTTTCTGATACCCCTAAATTGCTAAAAAGCTTATTAAAAAAACCTCTTTTAGAGTTTATTTTATCAAAAATTGCAGAACTAATTTCATTTATATGTTGTTTAAAAACTACTTCTTCTATCTCGCTACAAAATAACTCGGTTGAAATAGTATCACTTAACCAGTTTTGCCGCTCACCAGATAGGTCTCCTATTTTATCTAATAATTTTTCTACAACCAAATCACTATTATGCTTACAACAATCTCTACGCTGTTTTTCAAATGAAGCTTGGATGTTGTATTCACGTAAAGCTAGCTCTCTTTCTGTATATACACGATATTGACTCTCTGCTTCTTGCGGAGCTTGCTCTGGAATATTATTTTCACCCAATTCTTCAAGAACCATATCTGGCTCTTCTATAGGAAGTGCTATACCTCTTTCTCTTTCTATTTCTATTTCTTGTAGTGGATGTAAAATATTCTTAAATCCTGCAAACTCAACAATATTATCCTTGTTTAATACAAGCCCTTTTAACAAGGGAAGCCTTGCTTCTGCTGCTGTGCTATATTTTAACTTTACAGATCCATTGTCAGGCCTTTTTATTTGTATTATTTTATCCGCACCTTTACCTATTTGCTTAGCTTTATACAAAGCAGCTAAAGCCCCTTTCGGGTCCTTTATAGTCAAAATACTTGATCTTACAGTTAAGACAATATTTTCTTTTTTTCCTTTTGCAACATGTTCTGCTTTAATGCCAGTTTGGTTGTATGACCTATTAATACTCCTAGCGGTTTTTGCAAAATCCTGAGAAAATCTGATTTTTTTATTATTAATCCAAACATCATTCTCTTTTACTTTTGGGGTGTTAGCTCGCGCCCCTAGGTGAACACCTCCTGATGATGAATTTCTAATTGTTGATACAGACATACTTAACCCTTTTTAAGCCTATTTAAGCCAAAAAAACATACTTATAATAATTAATTTTTATGTATATAATTAATTTATTAATATTATTTTATATATTAGGGCGATTATACACCACTCTTAGTTGTTGGTCAACAGATCTTAATAGCTTTGGTTTTTTAGCAATTAACCAAAGCTGTATGATTTATAAAGGATTACGTTGATGGGTAAATAATATACATCTATTTTTTTAACAAAAAATGTATTATTTAAGTAGTGTTAAGAAAAAATAACTTTGTTGTCTGGGGTTGATAGTCCTCGAAGATAGTCCGTTGCTAGCATTTTAGATTTACCAGCTGGATTTAAAGATTTGATAATTAACGTGCCTTTGCCACAGGCTACTTCAAAATTATTACCCAGTAATTCACCAGGCAATGCTTTATGTTTATTTTCAGTATATTCTGAACTAAGTATTTTTATTATTTTTCCAGCATGTTCAAAATAAACTCCTGGCCATGGGTTCATGCCTCTAATTTTACAATCAATAGCAAATGCAGACTCATTCCAATCTACTCGCCCCTCTTCTTTAGAAAGTTTATGAGCATATGATAACCCCTCATTTGATTGTTTTATTCTAGGCAGAATATCTATATTATCTAAAGTTTCTATTAGTAATTTAGCTCCTATATTTGCGCACTTATCATGCAATTCGGGCAAGGTTATATCAGATGCTAATTTTAAATTTTCTTGTAGAATAATATCACCAGTATCTAATCCTGCATCCATTTGCATAATGCAAACCGCCGTTTCTTTTTCGCCGTTAATTATAGTCCTTTGTAGTGGTGCAGCGCCTCTATATTTAGGCAGTTTTGATGGGTGAATATTTAAACAGCCATATCTTTTTGCATTTAATATATTTTCGGGGATAATAAATCCGTAGGCAACAACTATTATTATATCTGCCTCAATAGTTTTTATAAGCTCTATCGATTTTTCGTTTTTTAAAGTTTTTGGCGTATAAACTGGAATATCATGTTCTATTGCTAAATTATGTATAGGAGAATTAGTCAATTTCATACCGCGTCCTTTAGCCTTAGGAGCTTGAGTAAATAATGCTACAACATTATGTTCTGTTGAAGTAATTAATTCTCTAAAAGCTGGAACAGCAAAATCTGGAGTTCCCATAAAAATAACATTCATATCTATAGGCCAGAAAATAATTAATCAGAAAGTTTTTTTAATTTTACCAATTTACGAAGAGCTACATTTTTCTTTAGGTTAGATAAATAATCAATAGCTAGTTTTCCGTCTAAATGGTCCATCTCATGCTGTATTGCTCTTGCTAACCACCCATCTGTTGCAAGTTCTTGATTCTTATTATTATAATCAAGGTATTTGATTTTTATATATTTAGGCCTTGATACTGGAATTCTTTGACCTGGTAAAGACATACAACCTTCATCCGCTTCAATCATTTCATCAGAAATTTCTAATATTTCAGGGTTTACTATAAACAAAGGATAAAAACCTTTTTCCCTACTTTGATCGTCGTCATTTTGTAAATCTATTACCATAACTCTACTCAGTACGCCAACCTGATTTGCAGCTAACCCTACGCCATTATCTTCATACATAGTTTCCAACATATCGTCCATAAATTGACGTATTGAATCATTAACCTTATCTACTGGGGAAGACGCTTTTTGTAATATAGTATCTGGTGCTGTAAGAATTTTTAATATAGCCATCTTTTTACTAATAATCTAAAACTGCCACCCGTTTATTGTAACATAATAGTTGCAATATGTAAACAGAGAGGTTTCTATTCAAACGGTTTTACAATAACTAATACTACCGCTGTAATCATTAAAATTGTTGGTACTTCATTTATTATTTTATAAAAATTTACTGAATGCATGTTTGTGCCTTTTTCAAAATCTTTTCTCCATCGAGCAAGAAAAACATGAAAGATAGTAAGAAACAATACAGCGCACATTTTTAAATGAAACCACACACCAAGAGCTGCAAAACCATAAATATAAGCTGTTAACAACCCAAAAATATAAGTTACTATCATTGCAGGGTTCATAATTAATCGGAGCAAACGGCGTTCCATTATTTGAAATGTTTTGTCCATTTCTGAATTTATTTCAGCTTTGGTATGATACATAAATAATCTAGGCATATAAAGCATAGCCGCCATCCATGATATTACTGATATCACGTGAATTGATTTATACCATAAAAAATAATCTTCCATTTTACGCCTTACTTTAACTTAACACAGGGACAATTTTTATAATCCCCTGGACATATTCTTGTCATGTTGCTTGATAATAGGAAGCTTCCTTCTTTTTGACTAGCTTTAATTATAATATTTTTTAGAGAATTTATAAATAATTCATGAATAGAAAGAGCCGGAACTCTTATATAATTTATAGAATATTTATCTGCTATTTCCTTGTATTCTATATCAAGCTCAACCAAAGTTTCAACATGTTCACTAACAAATGCAATAGGTACTATAATCAATTCTTTTCTTTGTTCTACCGCTAATTTAATTTCACTTTCAGTATCTGGGTCCAGCCATTCTAATGGTCCTACTTTACTTTGGTAGGTTACTTTAGAATCCAAATCTTTATATTCAAGCTCTTCTAATACCGAATTCACGGTATTTTCAATTTGCCATTGATAGGGATCACCTTCTGCAACAATATTCTTTGGTAAACCATGTGCTGAAAATAATATTCTAAAATTATCTTTATCTTTAACTTTATCAATAGCTTTACTAATAAGGTTTGCGTGCGCTTTAATAAAACTATCATCCTTGGGATAGCAACAAATTATCTTACAGTCAGCTTTTATTGCTTTTTTTTCTAATTTTGTTGTAAAATCCTCTATTGATGAACCAGTGGTCGTAGTAGAAAACTGAGGGTATAAAGGTAATAATATTATTTCGTCCGGTGAATATTTTTCTATTTTATCTAGTATTTCTGTAGACATAGGATGCCAATGTCGCATGCACATAAAAACTTCGAAATCTGCTATTAAATCTGAGTCTAATGCTTTTTTTAAAGCTTCAATTTGCTTTTGAGTTTCTTCTATAATTGGTGACTTACCACCTATGCTTTTATAAATATCTTTTGCTATATTTTCTCTTCTAAAAGAAATAATCCATGCAACAAAATATCTAAAAAAAGCAGGAAGTCTTATTATGTTTTTATCAAAAAATAGGTTAAATAAAAATGGTTTAACAGCATTTAAATTGTCAGGCCCTCCAAGGTTAAAAAGCACTATTGCTATTTTTTTATTTTTGATAATTTCGGACATAATTAACAAGATATTCTACATTTTCAACAGGCGTAGTCGGCAATATACCATGCCCTAGGTTAAATATGAAATTTTTTGTATCCATATTTGATAAAATTTTATCAGCGGCTTTTTTTATGTTATCTTTATCCCCTAGCAAAACTACTGGATCGAGATTTCCCTGAACTACTATATTTTTTTGCCATTTATTCATCTCGGATACAGGTGTGAATTGATCTACCCCAACACCATTAATACCAGTTAATCTAATATATTTTTCATAATTATATCCAGAACCCTTTGGAAAGCCTATTACTGGGATAGATGGATATTTATCTTTTATAGCGGAAACTATTTTTATAGTTGGATTAATAACAAATTCATCATATTGGGTTTCGTTTAACATCCCAGACCATGAGTCAAATAATTGAATTACTTCAGCCCCCGCATCAATTTGTCCTGATAAATATTCTATAGTTTTTTCAGCAATAACATCAATTAGTTTTTTGGCAGTTTCGGTTTGATTGTATAAAAAACTTTTACTAACTGAAAAATCTTGTTTACCTTTCCCCTCTAACATATAACTAACAACAGTCCACGGACTACCAGCAAAACCAATAAGAGCAACATCTTTGGGTAAAGATGCTTTTACTTTGCTAACAGTTTCATAGATATTGCCTATCTTACTGGAAAAATTTTCGTTTAATAGTGAAAAATCATTAGAGGATTCAAATTTTCTTAAAACCGGACCTTCTCCTTGTTTAAATGAAACATCCCAACCAAGAGCATGCGGTAATACCAGAATGTCTGAAAATATGATTGCTGCATCAAAGCCAAATTTATTAATTGGTTGCAGAGTTACTTCTGCTGCTTTGTTAGAGTCATAACAAAGCTCCAAAAAATTATCTACAGAACCTCTTACTTTCATATATTCTGGCATATAACGACCAGCTTGTCGCATAAACCAAATAGGAATTTTTTTATTTTCTTGGTTAAATGTTTTTAAAAAGTGATTCATATCATCTAATAATATATAAAATAAATAGTTTTTATGTAGTATGTTGTAGGTACGGTGAATAACACAGATTATAACTTACACACATTTTTATCAACAACTTTATACCCATAAATGCATTATGTTGATTTGGAGTAACTAGGTTATACAGTTTTTCCACAATAGAATTTATACAGTGTGTACTATGGTGGATAATATACCCGCTAATTGTGAATAAGTAAGGAATTAGCAATCAGTACCCAATCCATAAACATAATTATCCACGGAAGGTTAAAATAACTATATTGTCTAGCTTTTTAACGAGAAAGGGGTAAAAATATAACCTTAATAAAAAAACTTATCCACAATAACTATGTGCATAAAATGAAAAAACTTACAATACATTTGGTATCAGAATCTTCTGGGCAAACAGTCAAGCATGCTGCAAACACGGCTTTATCTAAATTTAGTGATGTTGAAGTAAAAAAATATCATTGGCCAATGATTAGAAATATAAAAATGCTGGAAGATGTTCAACAAAAAATAAAAAGAAAACCTGGTGTTATATTATATACTATATCTGATGAAGGTCTCAGGGAAGAGTTGAAAAAATTCTGTTTTGAATTAAAAATACCTTGTATTTCAGTAGTTAGTACTATTGTTAAAGAAATATCAGAATATATTGGAACAAAAGCAAATAGTGGAATTGGTTACATTAATAAATTTGATGAAACATATTTTGATAAAGTAGAGGCTATTGAATATTCGCTGCGTCATGATGATGGTCAAGTATTAGATGACTTGGAAGATGCGGATATTATTTTAATAGGCCCATCTAGAACTTCAAAAACACCAACTTCTGTATATCTTGCTTATAATGGATTTAAAACAGCTAATATTCCACTTGTGCATGGCTGTCCATTCCCCGAGTTCCTTCCTAAAATGAACCGCCCAGTTATATTTGGTTTAACTATTAACCCAGGTAGATTGATTGATATTAGAGAAAGCCGTATGAATTTATTACAAGTACAAGAAGCTTCTAATTATACAGATATAAATATTATTCAGGAAGAGTGTAGGCAGGTAAAAAGGCTATGTTCAGTTAATGGATGGAAAATCATAGATGTTTCCATGCGGTCAATTGAAGAAACAGCAGCAATAATAATGAAGGCTTACTACGAGTATAAAAAGGGAATAAATTAATGTATAATATCGCTGTAACAGGAAGCCTTGCGTCAGGAAAAAGTTTCATTTTAAACTATCTGAGTAACATGGGTTATAAAACCTTTTCTTGCGATGACTATGTTAGAAAATTATACCAAGATATTGCTATACAAAATTTGATAAAAAATTCTTTAGAAGATCTCGATATATTTAATAAACAAAATTTAGCAAAAATTATTTATAATGATGCAGAAGCACGTGATAAACTAGAAAAAATTATTCACCCAAAAGTACGCATTGCAATAAAAGAATTTGAAGAAGAAAATAAAAAAGAAAACTTTCTATTTACAGAAGTTCCTTTATTGTTTGAGTCTGGATTTGATAAATATTTTTCATTTAGTATTTGTGTTTTTTGTTCAGAAAAAACCAGAATTAAGCGAGCTAATAGCAGAGGAGGGGCGATTGATCCAAATATTTTGGAAAAAATAAAACAAATACAACTTGGCCAAGAAGAGAAAAAAAAACGAGCTGATTTCTTAATAGATAGCGAAGAAGAAGATAAAAAAATAAAAGCAAATTTAGTCGCAATAATTAATGCAATAAAATGAATATCCGAGAAATTATATTAGATACTGAAACTACTGGTCTTAGCCCCAAAGACGGGCACCGTATAGTTGAAATAGGGGCTCTTGAGATGGTTAATAAGGTTTTGACTGGTAAACAATTCCATCATTATATTAATCCAAAAAGAAGTATGCCGAACGAGGCGTATAGAGTACATGGTATTTCTGAAGAATTTTTAAAGGATAAACCGCTTTTTCAAGAAGTTGTAGAAGATTTTCTAGAATTTATTAATGAAGGCACTTTGGTAATTCACAATGCGCCGTTTGATATCAAGTTTCTTAACCACGAACTTTCGCTTGTAAATAAATCACCATTAGAGCTTTTAAATGCAATAGATACGCTGCCAATGGCACGTAAAAAGTTTCCAGGATCTAGGGCGTCATTGGATGCTTTGTGCAAAAGGTTTAAGGTTGATAACTCTGCGCGCCAACTACACGGGGCGCTAAAAGATGCAGAGTTGCTAGCTGGAGTATATGTAGAACTTACTGGCGGCAGACAAACAAGTTTTTCTTTGCAAGGAGTGGCAACAGAGGAAAACAATGAAGGTTTGTTAGTTAAAGTTGCTGTAGGAAATAAATTAGTTATCCATCCCTCTAATGAAGAAAAAAAACTTCATGGAGAATTTTTAAAAAAGTTTTGTAGTTAAGCATGGAATTAAAAAAAATTTTAAGAGCTCAAATTTTAGCTAATAGAAAAAATTTTGATGAAGCTAAACATTTTTCTGCAAATAATAAAATTGTAAATAATGTACAAGAATTAATTTTATCCCTTGTTGTTTCTTCAAAAAAAAGCGGAACACTAGACAAGCGAGGTATAATTGGGTTATATTGGCCAATGAAGGGAGAGCCAGATTTACTAAAGCTTGTTATAAATTCTAACTGGATTGTTGGGTTGCCAAAAATCCAGGGGACAAAGATGAACTTTGTGCGGTACGATGTGGGAACAGCTCTAGAAAGGAGTGATTTTGGCAAATTAATGCATCCCAAAAATAATAGCAGATTATTTCCAAATATTATTGTTGTACCAGGAGTTGCATACAGTCTAAAAAGAGATAGGTTAGGTTTCGGAGTGGGGCATTATGATCGTTATTTTGCAAAAAACAACTCAATAAAAAACATGATAAAAATAGGAGTCTGTTTTTACGAAAATTTGTATGAAAATTTGCCACGAGAGCCGCATGACATACAAGTAGATTATATTATTACTGATAAAACTATAATAGCCATATGATATTTACTTTATTTGATATTTTAATAATAACAATTTTATCTATATCAACCCTTTTGGGGTTATATAGAGGCATGATAAACATTACTATTAACTTAATTGGCTTTGTAGCTTCAATTTTTGCTGCAATATTGCTTTATCCTTACATTCTCATAGTGTTTTCTGGATATGTTGATAATGAGCTTATTACATCTATAGCAAGTGGCGCTTTCTCTTATTTATTATCATTAGTGTTTTTTACTTTTCTTACCTCTAAAATAGTTTTGTTATTTAGCAGTGTAAGCAAAGGCGTGTTCGATAGACTATTAGGATTGGTTTTGGGATCTATAAGAGGTGTGTTGCTAGCTTTAATTATATTCGGAGCAGTGGGAATTTTTACAGCCGGTACATATTCTGATACTAAAAATTCCAAAGATTTAATATCTAAATTATCCATAGATAATTATCCTGATTGGTTAAAAAATTCTACTACTACACCATATTTAGAAAAAACCCTTAAAAGCTCTGTATTTTTTATTCCGGATGGAATATGGGATTTAATAAAAATACCTCATAAAGATTCGGATGAGGAAGAGGATATTATTGAAACTATTAAAAAGCGTAAAGCTAAAGATGTAAACTCTTCGATAGAACATCCTATAAATAAGGATTTAGAAAAAGGTATTGAAGAAATATATTCAGGAGATGAATAATAAAATTAAGAATATTGAATTGCAAAAATATACCTTCAAAGAACATTTTATAGAATTAAAAAAACGCTTTATACTGATTGTATGTTGCTTCATGATATTTTTTACAATCAGCTATTTATTCAAGGAAAATATATATGATTTTTTTCTAAAACCATTAGTCGATTTATCTACTAATACGGATAGAAAAATAATATATACAGGGCTTACTGAAGCGTTTTTTTCTTATATTAAATTATCTATCTTTGTGTCATTCGCCGCTACTATACCATTTATTTGTTATCAAGTTTATGCTTTTATTTCACCTGGTTTGCATGTTTTTGAAAAAAGAATAGTTTTAACATTATTGGTTTTTTCTCCAATATTATTTTATTGCGGTGGTTTTTTTGTTTTTTATATTGTGATGCCAAGAGCTTGGGATTTTTTCTTGAGTTATGAAAATAATAATATGAGTTTACCGCTTGTTATGGAAGCAAGGATTAGTGAATATTTAAATTTGGTAATGCAATTGACGATGGCCTTCGGAGCGGCATTTCAATTGCCAATAATAATGGTTATATTAGGAATAGTTGGTATAGTTAATTCTACTGGTTTAAAAAAGCAAAGAAGAGTCGCAATCGTTGTTATTTTTATAGTAGCTGCTATATTTACACCACCAGATGTAATAAGCCAGATAGCGCTTGCAATACCGCTTCTTATATTATATGAAGTTTCAATTATGTTGTGTAAATTAGTAGAAAATAGAGGGCTTAAGGAATGCTAGATATTAAGTGGATTAGAGAAAACGAAAAAGAATTTAGTGATTTGTTGCATAAGCGAGGCATTAAAATTAGTTCTGAAGAGTTACTATCTTTAGATGAAGAAAAAAGGCAGCTCACCATGTTGATTCAACAATTTCAACAGGCAAAAAATATAAAGTCCAAAAGATTGAGTGGTTTTAAAGGCAAAGTTTCTAGAGAATTTGAAGATACTAAGCGCGATGTACAGCATATTAATGAAAAATTAGCTGAACTTTCAGGGCGTTTGGATAAAAGTGATCGCCTCAAAGAAATTATGGATAATATTCCTAATTTGCCAAGCAAAGATGTCCCTTATGGCATCGATGAAAGTATGAATAAATTTGTTAGGGATTTCAAAAAGCCAATGGATATGCCATATGCTAAAGAGCATTTTGAGCTTGGCAAAGACTTAAACATGATGGATTTTGAGCAAACTGCTAAAATATCAGGTAGCAGGTTTGTAACATTAAAAGGAAAGTTAGCAAAATTAGAGCGTGCATTAATTAGTTTTATGATTGATATACATAGCGATGAATTTCAGTTTAATGAAATTTCACCGCCAATTTTAGTCAAGCCAGAAGCTATGTATAACGTAGGACAACTACCTAAATTTAGTGAAGATTCTTATTCAACAGAAGATGGTAAATTCAGATTGATACCCACTGGTGAAGTTCCATTGACGAACATGGTGGCAGATTCAATTTTAAAGCGTGAAGAACTACCCTTACGTTATGTTGCTTACACAGAATGCTTTAGATCTGAAGCTGGTAGCGCTGGACGTGATACTCGTGGTATGATACGTAATCATCAATTTGGTAAAGTGGAACTAGTAACTATTACCACCCCAGAAGAATCAGAAATTGAACATATGCATATGCTGGGCGCTGCAGAAGAGGTGCTAAAGCAACTTGACATACCCTACAGAGTTATGTTGCTTTGTACTGGTGATATGGGCTTTTCTGCTCGTAAAACTTATGATATAGAAGTTTGGCTTCCTGGACAGAAAAAATATAGAGAAATATCAAGCCTTTCAAATTGTGGTGATTTTCAGGCTAGAAGGATGAAGGCTAGATATAAAGAATTTGGCGCCAAAGACACTACCTTTGTACATACACTTAATGGTTCTGGTTTGGCTGTAGGTAGAACGTTGGTAGCTGTGCTTGAAAACTATCAGAATGAAGATGGCTCTATAACTATTCCAGAAGTGTTAAGACCTTATATGGGCGGTGATTCCAAGATAGGAAAAGTATAGTTCATGAATTTAGATATGCATTTTTT
>CAJQOE010000103.1 GCA_905479885.1 uncultured Rickettsiaceae bacterium
GCTTTGAAATTCTAACTTGCATATCAAAAACAAATATTGTTTAATTGGATCAAAAAATACTTATACCCTATGACACAATCTAAATCCATTGAAAAAATGAGTTTCGAGCAAGCCCTTGCGGAGCTTGAAGAAATTGTAAAAAAAATTGACACTGGTCAAGAAAATCTAGCAGATGCGGTTAGTAGCTTTGAACGTGGTGTTTTGCTTAAAGATCATTGTGAATCTATGCTTAAAGCCGCAAAACTTAAGATTGAAAAAATTACTAATAATAATGGCAAAATTACTACATCCGAGGTAGAGATTTAGTGCTTTTTTCAAAAATTGTAAAATTGAAATTAACTATACTTATATCTACTGCTTTCATTGTGATAAGCGCTGCTAATATATTCGGAGGTTATTTGTTCTTAGTAGGTGGTTTAACAGAGAAAAAAATCATTATTATTGAACCAAATTCCTCCATTCATAAAATTAGTGTCCTTCTTGAGCAAGAACAGATTATAAAATACAGACAACTATTTGAAGTAATAAGCAAAATATATGCTTATTATACTCCTTTAAAAAGTGGAGAATATGAGTTCTCGCCTGCCGTTACGCCATATCAAGTTATTCGTACCCTGGCTGCTGGCAAATCCATTGTACATCGCCTCTTCATCCCAGAAGGCTATACTGTTCATGAAATATTAGAACTCATCAATTCTGAGACTCGCCTAGTTGGTACTATCAATGATGAGATTAAAGAAGGATATTTAATGCCATCAACTTATTTCTATAGTTATGGTGATAAACGCCAAACAATTGTTAACCTAATGAAGAAGCAAATGTCGCGCACGCTAGATGAGGCCATGTCCAAACTATCAGCTAGTTCTCCTCTTAAGACTAGAAGTGATATATTAATTATGGCTTCTATCATAGAAAAAGAGGCAGGATACGACGATGAACGCAACAAAATTGCAGCTGTATTTCTTAATCGTTTAAAAAAAGGAATGAAATTACAAGCAGATCCTACAACTGCCTATGCTATAACTAATGGTAAGTATAAGCTCACACGTTCACTTACGCGCGCAGATCTAAAAACCTCTTCGCCTTATAATACCTATCATATATACGGACTTCCCACTGGTCCTATATCCTGCCCAGGACGAGCGTCTCTTGAAGCAGCTGTAAGTCCTGCTATCAGCAACGATCTATATTTTGTAGTTAATGGCCTGGGTGGTCATAGCTTTTCACAAAGCTTAAAAGAGCACAATATGTATGTACAAAAGTACAAAGAAAGAGTGCGCCAACAAAAACTTAGCACTAAGAACGATTAATCATTCATAAAAAAACAAGCTCTTTTGATATATTTATCTTTACTAAATAACACATCTTGATCAATACATTCTTTTGGTGTATTATTCGCGTGCTTGGAGAGGTGGCCGAGTGGCTTAAGGCGCCCGCTTGGAAAGCGTGTTCACGAGCAATCGTGACGAGGGTTCGAATCCCTTCCTCTCCTCCATAACTTAATTAGCTAAAAGGTATTAAAGTGAGTAAACAACGCTTATCCTCCATCTACAACAAAGGCATAGAACGAACGCATTGGAAAAGTACTATGAATAATGAAAAACTTAATCCTTTAAGAGAACTTCTTCAAATGCCAATGAGGCCTAGAGCTTTAGAAAAAACAGAATACGACCAAGAAGTTGTAGCACAATTAAGTAAAATAGACTTTAGTTCCTTGGATACCCATTGCATGAAAAATTATGTAAGTCTACATAATTTATGTAAAAATTTAGTACTTATTTTTGCAGGCATAGGTCTTGAATCTGCTGAATATGTAAGTTGTGTAGTAGACGAACATTCTTCCTTAGTAGGAGATTACTCTCACGTTGAATAGATAACTAACAAAATATTATGTTAATTGCATACATCGATAAAAATATACAAACTATTACATTGCGTGAGTCTTTTAGTCGCCTTCTACAAAATATCTTGCTTATTCGCAAAAATAGTGTAAGATATGCACTATAGTTTTAATACTAGCTAACTTAGGTTGTCTGTAACGATTAGTTCCTGTACAATTTTTGTTTGTAAAGTTTTGTATGAGCATGTCTTGAAAACTGGCGTTGATCTTGCGGTCTTCTCAATGTTTTTAGTCGCAAGCCAATCAAGGCCTTAGTATTCGAGCTTTCGACCTCCTTGAGTTGTTTTGAGGAGTTTATATAACGCTTATTATTTTAAAGAGATTAATTTTATGACTACAGGTAACGTAAAGTGGTTTAACCCAACTAAAGGATATGGTTTCCTTACTAACGATGACAGCAACAGCGATGTATTTATACATATAAGCGAAGTTGAAAAAGCTGGCATTGGACAACTGAACGAAGGCCAAAAAGTCAAGTTCAACATAGTAGAAAACAACGGCAGAGAAGCTGCTGCTGATATTGAACTACTAGATAAGTAAAAACACAGAGAAGTCTCTCGTTTTTTAAATATATTAACTGACAGAGGCTTTTTCATAGAGTTATCCTGTCAAATACAGGATAACTTTATGAAAAATTTTAATGAGGCGGGGCTTCCCCTGCCCCTTATACATCGCCTAGAACAAATAGGCTTTACTACTCCAACTCCTATACAAGAAAAAGCTGTTCCTGTTGCCCTAGAAGGTAACGATATTTTAGGCTCGGCACAAACTGGTACTGGTAAAACAGGCGCCTTTGGTATTCCGCTAATTACAAATTTAATGAATAATTCACGTGGTACAGCTTTAGTATTATTGCCAACACGTGAACTAGCCACACAAGTACTAAAAGCTTTACAACAATTTACTAGCGCAAAAAGCCAAATTTCTTCTGCACTATTAATTGGTGGCGAAGATATGCGTAGACAAATAACACAATTAAGATCTAACCCACGTCTAATCGTTGGCACCCCAGGTCGTATTAATGACCATTTAACACGTGGAACATTAAAATTACACGATACTAACTTTCTTGTATTAGATGAAGTTGATCGTATGTTAGATATGGGTTTTGGTATTCAGCTTGATGCTATTGCAAAATTTTTAACTGCACCTAAACGTCAAACTTTGATGTTTTCTGCAACCATGCCTCCTAATATACAAAAACTTGCGTCCAAATATTTGAAAAACCCAGTACGTATATCTGTAGGTTCAGAGCATACCCCAACAACTCAAATTAAACAGGAAAATGTAAAACTTTCAGAATCAGAAAAATACCCTCGTCTTTTAGAGGAGTTAGATTCAAGAGAAGGTTCTATTATTGTCTTTATCAAAACAAAATACGGAGCTGATGCAATGGCGCA
>CAJQOE010000104.1 GCA_905479885.1 uncultured Rickettsiaceae bacterium
AGTTTTGTATCAGTATTCTAAAGGGAATAGTCAAAGGTTAATATCTAGGTCACTAGATATATCAAGGGATACAGTTCGCAAATATATCACTCTTGCTAATCAAGAGAATTTTAGCACACTAGTCAGTGATGATACACTAAATAAAATTGCAATCAGAGTAGAAGAAATTTTATACCAAAATGAGCAGAAGCCAAAAGCACCCACGATATCTACGCTATCAGGATACAAAGAAGAAATCGAAGGTTGGCTCAATCAGAGCAATATAACCCATACTCAAATTCAACGACTACTATTGAAAGAAGGTGTAAATGTAAGTCCCCGTAGTGTCAATAGGTATATAGCAAAGGAATTTCCTAAGATTCCCAAAAACACTATACATATGAAGACTTCTCCTGGTCAGGAAGGGCAAGTAGACTTTGGTTACGTAGGCATGATGAATGATAAAAGTGGGGAGATGAGAAAAACCTATGCCTTCGTGATGTGCCTTTCACATAGCCGTTATCGCTATGTTGAATTTGTTAGTTCGCAAGATCAACGAAGCTGGGCGCAACTTCATATAAATGCATTTCAGTTTTTTGGTGGTGTGCCTTGTAGAATTATATTAGATAATTTAAAGGCAGGGGTGATAAAGCCAGATATTTACGATCCAACTCTAAACGAAACATACTCTGAATTATCACGATTTTATGGGTTTACTATAGACCCAGCAAAAGTATATAAACCTGAGCATAAAGGTAAGGTAGAACGATCTATTAGAATAGTAAAAGAGCAATTAATTGCTGGTAAATCATATCGTAATATAAGTGATGCAAACACTGAGGCTATTCAATGGTGCAAACATGAAATATCACATAGAGTTTGTAGCACAACAGGTGCAATGCCGATTGATATATTTCTTCTAGAGGAACGCTCTGAGTTATTAGCAATACCAACTGGCAATTTTGATATTCCAGTTTGGACTGTCTGCAAAGTACACAAAGATCATCACTTTACTACTATGAAGAATTTTTATTCAGTACCTACGCAATATATTGGTGAGGAAATAACAGTACGCATTGGTCTTAAAACGGTTTCAGCATATTTTAAACATGAAATTATAAAAACTCATCCTAGGAATCATGCAACTGGTCAATGGATTACCGATGAAAAAGATTATAGCAAATCTGCTTTATATCACTTAGAGGGAACACGTGATATATGCATTGCATCTGCTAAGGAAATAGGAGAAGCAACTGGTCAAGTTATAACTAAAATTCTTACTTCTGCTGGTAAAATTCATTTACGTAAAGCGCAAGGGATATTGAGGTTAGCTAACTCCTATAGTGCTGACAGATTAGAGTTAGCATGTTTACGTGCATCTGCTTACGACAATTATACCTATAATGCGATATCTAATATTCTAAAAAATAAGTTAGATCAAAAATCTACTGAAAGCTTTGGGGTTAAAAAGATTAGCAACATAAAAGATAGTGCCTATGTTAGAGATGCCAAAGAGTACAGCTCTGACATGGAGGTAAATTATGCTTAATGTACAACTTAACAACATGGTACAGCAATTAAAATTATATGGAATTGTTGGTAGTTTAGATAGCAGAGTACGACAGGCAGCTGATGCTACAATGTCATATGAAGAGCTACTTTCCATGCTCTTTCAGGATGAGTTAGATCATAGAAATCAAACGTCTTTGCAAAGGAGAATTAGTCAAGCAAGGTTCGAAGAACTAAAAACATTTGAAGGGCTTGACTTAAAGCGTTATTCCTTAAAAATTCGCCACGCAATTAATGATCTAATGACAGGTAAGTTTATCAAGGAAAAGAGTCATATAATTATTATGGGACCAGTAGGTACAGGAAAAACTCACTTGTCACAGGCTCTAGGAATGCTTGCTTGTCAGCGCAATAAAAAGGTACGGTTTATACGTAGCAACGAACTATTAACTGAATTATATAGAGCAAGAGCAGATTCGACTTATGATACGCTATTTAAGCGTTACACTAAACTTGATGTATTAATTTTAGATGATTTTGGTTTAAAGACTTTATCAGCCGAGCAATCATCGGATTTATATGACTTAATTGCTTCGGTGCATATTAGTGCTAGCTTAATAATTACGACAAACAGAAAAATTGAAAAATGGAGCGAAGTATTCTTTGATCCGATCATGGCTAATGCAGCTATGGATAGAATAGTAAATAATGCTTATAGAGTCATCCTAGAAGGAGAATCATATAGGAAAAACTTTATACCAAAATTTGAAATGGAGGGTGACAAAATGAATAAAGATATTTAGTATATAGTGGACTTCTTACCTGGCGCAAGGGTGGCCTAGTATGACTGGCGCACAACATGTGTATTCAAGCAAGGCATGAATTGTATGTTGAATATCATAATAAGATATTTCAAGAGGTAGATCGGCATCTTCAAGTTGATCATATATTTTCTATAGATGAGGGTGCTTGTCGTTTAACGGGTAAATATTGTTCACAAGAAGAGGCGATATCTATTGCTAAAATTATAAAAGAAGCAATAAAAACAAATGTAGGTGATTACATTACTTGTTCAATCGGTGTTGCCTCTAATCGATATTTAGCTAAAATAGCTTCCAATATGCAAAAACCTGACGGATTGGTTGTCATTGCTCCAGAAGATTTACCCCAGAAGCTATATGATTTATCATTAAGAGACTTACCTGGCATTGGTTCTAGAACATATGAAAAGATTTTAGGGAAAGGTATATCTACTATAGAAGAATTATGTCGTTTTGATGCCAAAAGGTTAAAAGCGGTATGGGGTAGTGTCTGGGGAGAGAAGGTCTGGTATTTAATGAGAGGCGCCGATCTGCCTCTAGAAGCAACCCAAAAAAGCACGATAGGTCATAGCCAAGTTCTAGCGCCTGAACTCAGGGGAGTAGGGCAGGCTAGAAATATATTAATTACTTTAGTGCTAAAGGCAGCACATCGGCTTAGGTCTAAGAGTTTGTATGCTAATAGCATTGTGCTATCTGTAGAGTTGATGTCTAGACAAACGATTAAGAGTAGTATTAAGATAGAAGCATCTTGTGATAATAATAGTTTTACCAAGCCTGTTCTCAAAAGTTGGGATAATCTTGTCAAACTCAATGAACTTAAAGAAGTTAGAAAAGTTAGTATCAGTTTGCATGGTTTGCAAACAGAAACAAAGCAACTGTGTTTTAGCGATTTGCAAGCCGAGCGTAAGCAGCAGGTTTTATCAAAGGCAATAGATTCTTTGAATGAGAAGTTAGGGAGCAATTCTGTGACTATAGGGGTGTCACCAAATCAGCATAAAACAAAGGCAATCATTGCTTTCGGTCATATACCAAATCAACAAAAAAGATAAAGCAGGGGGCAAAACTAGTGATGATAAATAGAATGAGTTATTGAATGAATTTTGTGTATTATTGGGGGGTGTCTTGCCTTCGCTAAGAAAACGATCGTTTTCTGGACTATAATAAAATATTGATTTGATAAAGGTAAATATTGTAAAGGCTAGTAATATATAGTATTATATCGTAATAACTAACTATAATGAGATTTGAGTTATGCATACAGTAACTACAAAAATATCAGATAACTTACATAGTGCTCTTTCTGAACTCTCAAATGAGATACATAGATCCAGGGGATACATTATGCAGAGAGCTATAGAAAATTATTTAGAAGAAAAATCAGATATCCTAGTCGCTCTTGCACGTATTGAAAGAGGAGAAGAAACTATTTCGTTTGAAGAATTACAGAAGAAATATGACTTGGAAGATTAATTTTACAAAAAGTGCAGATAAGGATTTTTCTAAACTACCCAAGAATATACAGGCACGCATTGTGTTTTATATAAAAGAGAAAGTTTTAAAATCACCAAGGCAGCACGGTAAATCATTAGTTTCTTCCCCAAAAATAAAACTATGGCGTTATAGAGTAGAGAATTATCGGATAATTTGTCAAATAGACGATAAAGATATAACAATACTAGTCGTCAAGATTGGAAAAAGAGATTCTGTTTATAAAGATCACAGTTAGTTTAGTTCTTGAAAGCCGTGTTTTAAAACTTATTTATGATGGTGTAGAAAGGAAAGATGATGAATTAGGTTGTTATATGGCAACTGAGAGCTCCCTAGGGTTATTAGGTGATATAGACTTATTAATACTTGGCATTTCTTTCAAGGGTGGATTTGGGGTATTCAAAGATTTGGAATCTCTCAGGAGCATTAGTCCTGAGATTATCTTTAGCAACTTATCCCTAACTCTAGAAATAAAGAAATCCAAATTTTCTAAGTTACATTTGACCCTTTCCTAACAAAATACCCACTAATTGCTAACGAAAAATTTCATGCAATTGCCCTGGCGACAAACCCCGTTTTAGTTATAAAAGGGATGTTTTTAACACAAAAGAAGATATTAAGAAATACTTAATTAAAAAATAAATAGTAGATAAGCGCTAAAAAATATACAGCACTGTGCAAAATTAACTAAATATTCATATAACGCGTCTATATTGCATTGCAAAATAGTGATATTTTCATGTGTAATAGGATTGAGTGATAAATTTTCTGGCAAGGGCTATAGCTGTAATAGTAAGTATGAGTAGTTCGTGCTCGTATGCATCTGATTGTATTCCAATAGATGCTATTAAATTAGTGGGCAGTGGAGGTTTAGAGCATAGAGAGATCAGGCAGATCAGAGATCGATATGTTGGTAAATGTTTGAGTATAGAGCAAATCCGCGCGGTAGTAAGGGAGATGACTAATTATTATGTAGAATCTGGTTATATTACTACGCGTGTGTATTTGCCGGAGCAAGATTTATCTGAAGGGATATTGCAGATTAATATTCAGGAAGGGATAATTGAAGATATAGAAGTTGTTGGCGCTAAGAGATCTAGCAATATAGATTTTTTTCCAGCTAATTTGCCATTACGTAGACGAAACACATTGAACCTTAGGGACATTGAGCAATCAACTGATCATTATAATAAATTAAAATCTAATAATACTAATATTGCATTAAAGCCTGGTAATAAACCTGGTGGTACGGTTTTAGTTATTGATAATAAGGCTTCAAAAAAATGGCGAGTAGTCAGTGGGGTTGATAATGCTGGTTCTAAGCAGAAGGGTGAGTTGCAATCATATAATAATTTTACTTTGGAGAATATTACTGGTGGTAATGAGTTATATAATTTTGGTTATAGAACTTCGTTAGATGATCCGTCCATTAGACATACAGCTGCATATACGGCAATGTTTTTAATGCCGTTTGGTTATAATGATTTGGGTTTAAGTTATAATCAGGGTAAGTATAAAAACTTTATTTATGGGATAAATAATTCATATAGTAACCGTGGTAGCAGTAAGGTTTATAAAGTAGATTTGAGTAGATCTATTCATCGTAATGGATCGGGTAAGACTTCATTGTTATTTGGCGCGGCTTGGGAAGAATATACAAATTATATTGCCAATTATAAGCTTGATATTTCTACATATAAAGTTAGGAAGTTTGATCTTGGCCTTTCGCATCAACGCAAATTTGGTCCCGGAGTACTTGGTACTGGTATCAGTTTTACCTATGGGGTAAATAAAGGCTTTGTCTCAAGTTATTCTAATCTGCGCGTTCCAGAAAAGCATTTTAGCAAAGTAAATGCAAATGCCTTTTGGTTAGTGCCGTTACCAATAATAGTAGCAGATAGAAAGTTACAGTATCAATTGCAGCTAGAAGGGCAATATAGCAGCAATCTACTAGTAGGGAGCGAAAAAAGTACGCTTGGTGGTTTATCGAGTATACGCGGTTTTAAGGATTATAGCGAAAATGCGGATAATATGGTTTTAGCACGTAATGAATTAGCTCTACCATTACCTATCGGTAATAACCCAAAGATAAAGTCTTTGTTTGGAGAGGTAAGTATTTTTGCTGCTTTTGATATTGGTGGATTCCGTAATCATGAGGAGATTGGCTCTAGATCTGGGGTGATGTCAGGCATTGCTACTGGTATAAAAAATAAGGATGGGCATATAAATTTTAGTTTGACTTATGCAAGGCCGATGCAGGCGCCGGTGTTATTTAAGCATGCAAATATTTTATATTTTAGTTTAGCTTTGGATATATAGGCGATAAATTGATGAACCAATTAGCAAAGATTTTCAGATTTATTTGGCTGCATTTTTTAATGCTATCATTTGTTGGGATGAATTTTCATTCCGCTTATGCTGATGTTTTGGTGGCAGCACCTGCTCATATTCAAGGAGGTCATGCTGCTGCTAAATCTCAGATGGTACCAAGTAGTGCTATAGGTAATATTAGACCAGATAATTCTGTAGCTGGTCATAATGTATATATGGATAGAGCGGCTAATGGCGTACCTGTTGTTAACATTAATAACCCGAACGGCGCTGGCGTATCGCATAATAAGTTTGTAGATTTTAATGTCGGAGCTGGTGGTGTTGTCATCAATAATAGTAAGGATTTACTGAATTCTACAATTGGAGGTGCTGTACAAGGGAACAGTAATTTACATACATCTGCAAGGGCAATTATTAATGAGGTGACTGGCTCTGGTCGTTCTTATATTAATGGCACTCAAGAAATCTTAGGCATGAAGGCCGATTATATTTTAGCGAATCCGAATGGTATATCGATCAATGTCGGTGATTTTATTAATGTAAATAGGGCGGCTTTTACGACTGGTAGGGTTGTATTAGATTCTCTAGGTAATCTAGATAAGCTTGTAGTTGAAAAGGGTAATATAGAGATATTGGGCAGGGAGCTTAATGTAAAGGATTTAGATTATTTCGATATTATTGCACGCACCGTAACGATTAACACGAAGATTCACGCAGGTAGCGAAGCGAGAATTATCACTGGTAAGGGCGAACTAAACGTAAAAGATGAAAAATTCACCTCAGCCAATAACCCTGCTGCCCCAAGTGTTTCTATAGATTCATCACATTTAGGTGGTTTATATGCTGGTCGTATAAGGTTAATTAGCAATGAAAATGGCGTTGGTGTTAATTTACCTGATATGAATAGTAGCTCTGGCGATATTGAGATTAGCGCTAGTGGCAAGATAGTACATAAAAGAATTAATTCAGCGACGAAGGTAAAAGTTGAGTCACGCAATGCTTCTATTGAAGTGCCTGCAAACGTTAAAACTGATGCTAAAGAAGTAAACTATGTAGCGCAAGGCGGCATTGATATTGCAGATACGGCAATAGTAAGCGCATCTGATAAAGTTCAGATTAAGTCCCATGCTGGTATTATCAATAATAAAGGTAAGATAGTCTCTGCAGGTAGCGGTGGCTTATCTATTAGCACTCAATCTCTTGAAAACACTGGAGATATATATGCAAAAAACGGGGATCTGTCTATTGATGCTTCTGCTGATATTAGTAATAAAGCCAATATAACCAGCCAAAAAATATTACGTGTTAATGTTGCGGGTAAATTTCAGAATAGTTCAGTAGTTAGTTCATTGGGTCCTACTTTTATAATGGGTGATGGCAGTTTTGAGAATAGCAAAGGAGCAATAGTACGAAGTAAGGGTAATTTTTATAGCAACCTTGCTGGTAATATTGATAATTCTGGTGAAGTAATAATTACTGGTAGTTTAGATTTGCGTCCTAGCAAAGGGGTGCAAAATAGTGGTAAATTAGAAGCTGATTATATTGATATAACTGAAGTTGGTGGCTTAGTTAATTCAGGAGAAATTATTAGTCGCGGCCGGGTTAGGTTTGACTCGAATATTCAGGTCAATAATTCTGGTTTAATATCTGCGGCCAAGGAGATAGACATTAAAAGCGTAACCGATACAATTAATAGCGCAACTGGAAAAATCACCAGCTTAACCAGCTTAAACATTGATACTGGTGGGGTTTTAGATAATAAGGGAAGTTTTTTAGGCACAAGTGCAGGTGAATTTATTGCTGGCGCTGGGCTTAAGAATTCTGGAAGTATAGAGTCGCTTGCAGACTTACAAATAACATCTGCAGGCAGCATTCAAAACACAGGAAAAATCATCGCGTCAAATATTATTACGATGGAAGCTGTATCGGATATAAGCAATGCAGCAAAAATTAATGCACAACAAATAAATATAAAATCCACGGCTGGCGGCTTACTAAACAGTAAAAATATAATAGCAGAAAAATCTGTAAAATTAGTTATTGCTAGGGAGACAAATAATTCCGGCAAAATATCTGCTTTAACTGAAAATATTATCTTACAATCTAGCCAAGGAGGGTTGGATAATTCTGGTGATATTATTGCTCCAACTATAAATTTGGCGACAAAAACTAATATTGATAATAGCAAATTAATTAAAGCTACAGATATTGTATTGCACACAGATGCGTCTTTGAATAATTCCGGCACAATTGATGCACAAATCTCTAATACAATGACGGCTGGGATTGATATTAATAATCGTTCTGGATCATTACTTGCTGGTGATGCTTTAAAATTAGTTATTGGCAATGATCTGCTAAATGATGATAAATCATTAATATTATCCAAAAAAGCTGAAGTTGATTTTATTGTTGCCGGTAATGTGCGCAATGCTGGTCGTATGGAGTCTGCATTAAATTTAGTTGGCAAAAGCGCTAAAGCCATTGTCAATGCGGGAGTAATATTAGCTCATCAAAACCTGACTTTAGATGCGGATATTGGTATTGATAATCAGGCAGCAGCGACGATAGAATCGGATGCAAATTTACGCTTACAATCTGCCGGAGTGTTATTAAACAAAGGAGTTATCATTGCAGATGATGATGTTAGTTTGATCTTTGCTGAAGACATAACTAACGAAGGGCGTATCGAGTCATTAACAGGTCTAGAAGTTATTAGTAGCGCAGGTAGAATCATTAATTCTGGACAGTTATTGGCAGATGGTACTTCACTCTATAAATCTGCTGGTGATTTTGTCAATAATAATACTATGAGAGGTGATTTAAAACTCTCTATAGAATCTGCTGGTAAAATCATTAATCAGGATAAGATTATTGCCGGAGAAGCTCTAGAGTCGCATGATAAATTGGGTTTTAGCAATGAAGGCGGCATTGCAGCAGGTGGCAAGCTAGTCATTAATACTGATGATATGTTAATCAACAAAGGTTTGATTTTAGGGCAAACCACTACAGAGATAAGGTCGGTTAATAATATAGCTAATATTGACGCAGGCAAGATAGAGTCGCATGGGCATTTATCTCTAACTAGTGGCGGAAAAATAATTAACATTAATAACGATCCCACTACATATGTTGATAGCGGTATTATCGCGCTTTCTGGCTTGCTGGTCAGAGCAGCTGGTGGCATTGATAACTTAAGAGCTCATATCGAAGCAAAGGATAATATAGAAATAGTAACAGCTGGCGCGTTTAATAATGTTAATGCTACCTTGTTGTCAAATGCTGGGCTTAGGTTATTAGTAGATGAAGACATCAATAATAGTGGAGTAATGCAAGCAACAAATGACCTACAGATAAATTCAGTAGCTGGTGGCAATACTGCAAGTCTTGTCAATACTGGTTCTATTTCTTCGGGAGAAGATTTGAATATCAAATTACAGAACAGCTCACAAAATGATGGCGTCCTGCAAGCAAAGGGCGAGTTAGATATTAATATTGATGCTGGTGGTTTTACCAATAATGGTACTATGCTTTCGCAATCTAAAGAGGTTGTGATTAAGGCAGAGAGAGATATCCATAATGATAAAACAGCGATTATTGATGCATTAGAAGCTATATCGTTAGTTAGTAATAAGGGTAAAATATCTAATGCTGGAAGAATATTCTCGGTCAATGATACCGCCCATCTACAAGCAGCCACTAATGTTGAAAATACAGGTAGTATAATAGCTAAGGGCGCTATCATGGTGGACTCTACTGCAGGTGATATTTTAAATTCTACTGCTCAAGCACATATCGTATCTCTGGCTGGCGACGTTGCATTGAGCGGAGCTAAACTCATCAAAAACTCTGCTCATATACAGGCGGTAAAGAATATAGAGATAACATCTAGTGGAGCAGGGTTTGAGAATGATGGCGGCAAAATCATTGTAGGGCAAAATATAACAATTACTGCCAAAGACATCATTAATAGTGCAAAAGCCCATATACAAGCGGATAAGTCAGTGACATTAACTGCTGAAAACACGGTTAATAACATAGGTGTAATAATTGCAGATTCTGGCAATATTACTGCCCAAAAAGACATTAGTAATACTGGAAACATTCAACTAAATAGCGGAATGATTAATTCAGTAACTGGTAGTATCAATAATGCTCAGTATATTTCTTCGGTTGGCGCTATTGTTTTAAACGCCAAGCAAGATATTATTAATCATGGTGATATTGAAGTTTCAGAGTTGAGCACTTCTTCTGGCCGCTTATTAAATCATGGGCAAATTAAATCTGATAGTAAGTTCTTAGTAAATAATAGCAAAATCATAGAAAACCATGGCTTGATCGAGTTTGCTACGATGGATGCTGATGTTGTAACAATTGATAATAAGAAAGACGCAAATTTAAAAGGTACAAACCTAGCTATAAAAGCAAAAGATTTTCTTAATAATGGCGCAACAGAAGTAACTGGCAAGTTACAGGTTGGGGTAGATAATCTCTCAAGTTTTGACAAAAATCGTTACAATCTTTAGTATTAACGAAGATCAAAATATCCTAGTAAATAGTGTCTGAACGAAAAGGCTTGAAGGTATTATATTTACTGACATACAGGGCATCTTTGTACTACGAGTTTTGAGTCAAATATGTTATAATCGAGGTATTAAACCTTTGAAGGTGGCGTAAGTTGGTTACTCTCCTATTG
>CAJQOE010000105.1 GCA_905479885.1 uncultured Rickettsiaceae bacterium
TTTTTTTTCAGCTGCTTCAGAGTGACGTTCAGGTTCTTTTTTATGGATAGTTTTTAAGGTATTTATGCTGTCATTTAATGACATTCCTTTGTAATTTTTATGAAATACATCTGCTCCTTTGTCTAATATGTGTTCAAAGAATTCAATAGATTTATCGAGCTTACCGTTGTTTTTACTTAAAGTTCCATCTTTTATTATTGCTGCAGCCGCATGTTGTACTGGTGATATATCATTAATACCAGGCTTGTTTATATCTGCACCAAGGTTTATTAAAGTTTTTGCTGCTTCAAAATTTCCTGATTTGATTGCTGCTATTAGCAGAGTATCACCGTTATCCAAGACGTAATTAGGATCTGCTTTTTCTGTAGCTCTAGTTTGATATAGCTGTCCAGTAGAGTCGCGATCACTAAATAATGCTGTAACTACACCCGCATTATTGGTATTGATAGCAAGTTCAATGGCGGTGCACCCTAGGGCTGCATGATCTAACTTTACCCCTACTGATACCATAGCAGATAGCATTTCAAGATTTTCAGATTGTATGGCAATCATTAAGGGAGTTAGACCATCCTTGTTTGGAGTATGTAGAGCATCTGATTTGCAATGAATAACAGCTTGTTCATCACGCTGTAGCAATGCATCAATATCGCCATTTATCACAGCATTATGTTCTTTAGTGTTGCCAGTTGCCTGCATTACTAGATCACTAGCTTCAATTAAACTGTTCCCCTTGTCGCTTAGCGCGCCGGGCAATTTATCCAAGTAAACTTGCTGCTGCTCTTGAGAGAGATTAGATTTTCCGAGATCAGCTAGTTCTTTCATAGAAGTAGAGGCTGCCTTAATAGAGTCTGCTTGCTCTGGAGTTAGATTTGTGTTGGTGCTGCTGAGTAGTATAATCGACTCATCACATAATTTATACCATTGCTCTTTTAATTTCTGAGGTTCAAAAGTTGTGTCATTAGCTATAGCTGCTATCTCCATGAGGGTTAGTGTTGCATCAAAATAACCTCTTAATTCCGTTAGGTTTTTTATTGCGGCTTCTTTTAAGGGTTGCGAGTCTTGACTAATAGCTTCTTGCTGCGCTTGCTCTTGTACTGATTTTTTTTGTGCCATTAGCTCAATGCCTGCTTGTAGCATTTCTGGAGTGATGGGCGATTTAGGTATTACTGTTTCTTGCTGCACTTGCTCTTGTGCTGGTTTAATCCCCACTTGTGGTGCGATTTCAGGAGTTATAGTCGGTGTTAAAACGGCTGCTTGGGGCTTGCTTATTGTCGCCTCTTGGGACATATTAATGTTCATACCATTATTTTTGGCAAGTTCGGTCATCATTCCTTGGTATCTGCCTTGCGTAATGGGTAAGGTATAAATCTCTCCATTTCGCTCTATATATCCAATTGCATCTTGGCCAGAGCCTATAAATTTAATTGGAGCCGGTGAGCTCAGTTCTGTTAGTTTTCCTGCGTCATCATAATGAGCGGTGAAGTACACAGCATCCTTTGCTGCGATATTATGTCCATTTGCATCTTTAGCCGCTATGGATAGATGCATCGGACCAGTATTGGCTGCTAGTTCTGTGGGAAAATCTATGTGTCTATAAGCTGAAACAGTTTTTGTATTTCCATTACTCAGAGTGAATATAGTTGGTTGTTCATTGATCGTAGTTTCATTTAATGTGCATACTTCTTGATCTCTATCATTGGTAATAGGGGTAGTACGTATGTGGCTTGTAGTATCTTTTTGCCATTTAATATCACGAAAATCTTTTGCAAATTTTTTCTGTATGTTTGCATAGCCAGCTACTTCGATTGTTTGCATTTGGGCTTGCAGCTTAGGGTTTTGCATGATCTTGGCAACTGTCTCTTTTCCAGCTGTGCTTTTTAAGTATGTCTGCACTTCAGGTAAAGATTTAGATGCAAAAGCTTGGCCAGTCACACCTTGCATATGTTTAGCCACTTCTTGTTGCAGCAAAAGATGCTGGGCGATAATAATTTCATTACGTACCGCAAGCGTAATCGGATCTAGTGCATTATGAAGATTTACGCTAGGTGGTGTTAGTGGCTCTTTGTTAATTGTTGGATTGGAAGTTTTGGCTACGAATACAACTTTATCTTGTGCTAATTCTATTGTAGGCTTTGCTTGTTGTGTTGGAGCTATCGTTTGTGCGGTAGTTATGCCTTCCTTGTATTTTGCGAATTCAGCATTAAATACGGCTCGTTGCTTTTTGGATAGTTTAAACTTTAACTGCAATTTTTTTGGATTATCAGAAATAAATTGAGCATGTTTAGGGTTTTCTGCAAAAGCTTCGTGTAGCTTGGTTACATCTATGGATTTATCTTTATTAATTGCAAGTTTTAGATCAACCTCAAAAGCTACATCTAGTTGAGATTGTTGCCTTTCTTGCATCATTGTTATAAAAAATTCCTTGATACTCTCTAGGTTTCCCGTAGTTAACTGCTCCTCAGCAACTCCTATTTGTTTTCCGAATTTTAAGATAGCCGCTCTTTCTGAAGGATTATCATAATTATCAATGATTGCAGCCCAAGCTCTCTCTATACGTGGTGTTAAATCTACTTGGGATTCTCTTCTTAATTCTGCTGCAAATTCTTTCGTGTAGGTTCTTTCTTTTGGATGATCTCGTACGAAATAGTTTTTTTCAAATTTCAAGCGGTTTCTAATGGAATTTTTGGGGTTTATTTCAGGAGCAAGTTTACGAAATGCTGCGCCGAAATCAATGCGTACTAGGGTTTTTTGTCCGTTCCGATCAATAACCCCCATATTACCAGAGTGTACGGATTTATCACCAAGTAATAATGAAGCCACCGTAGCTCTTTCATAATTTTGGTAAACAAACTCTCCATTAGAGTCCTTCTTTGCTATTCCCCTTTTTACATATTGTTGCGTCTCCGGTAGCCAAGATTGTACAGTCTCTAAGGTTGCATTTCTGTCGTGCTTTCCAAGGTCAGAAAATAAATCACGATATCCTTCTTTAAAAAATTTTGAAGCTAAAAACGTTCTCCCTGTCTGGGTTGATTTATGTAGAGAGAGTTCACATGCGCTGCCTGGACATAGTTCGTCGAATAGTTCAGCTGCCATAAATTCAGCTATATCGTTACTTAATTTTTTTACATCGCGTTTTATTAGAAAAGTATTTTCACCATCTGTAGATTGATAAACCCTACCTTCAGGGTCAGAAGCGTGAATACCGCCAGTTTTTTGACCTTTTCTGCTCGAAAATCCTGTGAATGGTTGTACTGGTTCTGTTTCTTTTGCCATACTTAACAACCATTAATTATAATTATAGTTATTAATTATAGCATTCGCTTTTAAGGGCTGTCTATTAATTATGTTTATTGTTAGGCTATATTAAATATAGTATGGCTTTGCCGCTTAAATATTAAACAAAAACTTAGCCAATTAATCTATTTAATATTTCTTCTCGGCTAAGTAAGGGTAATAGATTTTTCAACTCTGGACCACTGTTCTGTCCCGTCAATGCTAGGCGTAGTGGCATGAATAATTCTTTGCCTTTTTTGCCGCTATTTGCTGCTATTAATTTTGTCCATTCTTGCCAAGTATTATCTGTGATTTCTTGGGGCAAGACACTCGCAGCAATTGCAAGGAACTCAAGGTCTTGGCTCGGCGCTTTAATCGGAGCATGACAGATCTGCCACCATTCTTTTATTTCTGATAGTTTTTTTAAATTTGGTCTTACTGCTAACCAAAATTGTTCATCTATTTGTGTTAAGTTGTTATCGTTTAGATAATTCTGTATGTCATTAAAATCATAAGTGATAATCACTTTATGGTTTAGTAATTCTAACTCTTCTGGCATATAGGTAGTAGGGCTTTTCGAAAATACGCTAATATCAAATTGATCTATTAGGTCTTGCATATCTTTATATGCCGTGACTGGTGCCGATGAGCCTATTAAGGCTAAAAAGCTATTAATGGCCATGGCTTCTATATTTTCCTCATCTCGTAATGATTCTATTGCAAACCCGCCTATACGTTTTGATATTTTATCCTCTTTGGATTTAACCAAGCTAAGATGTCCGAATTCTGGAGGCTTAGATTGCATTGCTTCAAACATTTGAATTTGTACTGCAGTGTTGCTTACATGATCTTCACCACGGATCACATGAGAAATTCCAAATTCAATATCATCTATAGTGGAGCAGAGCATATACGTCATGCTACCATCAGCACGAATAATTACTGGATCGCCCAGGTGCATGCCTTGATATTTTATTTCACCTTTGATTAGGTCGTTCCATTTTATTTCAGCATCATTGATTAGGAAGCGGTAATGTGGTGTGCGTCCTTGTTTTTCATAGGCGCTGATTTGTTCCTGTGTTAGTTTTAGGGCGGCTCTATCATATATAGGTGGTTTGCCACTAGAAAGCTGTAATTTACGCTTAACGTCTAGCTCTTCTGGCGTTTCATAGCAGGGGTATAAGCGCCCTTTGTTGATTAATTCTGCCTTGGCTTGTTCGTATTTATCTTCGCGAGAAAGTTGATTAAATTCACTATCCCATGTAAGGCCTAGCCATTTTAGGTCGGTTAATATAGCGTCTTTATATTCATCCTTGCTGCGTATTAAATCAGTATCATCCATACGTAGTATAAATTTTCCACCGTGTTTTTTTGCATATAGCCAATTGATTAAAGCGGTACGAACGTTGCCTATGTGCAGCTTACCAGTTGGCGATGGAGCAAACCTTGTGATGATATTTGTCATGCTGTATACTTACAATATATTTTATTAGAAAAACAATTAATTGAAAAAAAATATAATATCATGTATCTTTGTAACCCGCAAGAACATCAGTAAAAAACATGATAAAAGAAAAAAATTTATCAAAAAAATAAGTTTTGGCACGCTTTATGCGCCTATAGCAACATGACAACTTAAAATTATTATTATTTGGAGAATTAAATATGGCAAAAGGAACCACAGTAACAATGTATAGCAGGGCGAATGATACGCATGCTAATAATATAGGATCTAAAGAAGCTTGGGGGCACAAAAGACGCGAGAATTTATTTGTTAACTCGTTTGTGGGTACAAGCGCTGGTGGTGTTTCATATGTAAATAGCAAGACAAGATCAACAAACGATCTACAAGGAGCAATTGTTAATACAGGTGTTGTCTCTGATATTGGTATTGACGGTGCTGGTATGATGGTAGTAGCAGATTCTGCTACTGGTAGAGATGTGTATACAAGAAGAGGCGACTTCAGACAAGATGAATTAGGCTTCTGGAAAAATGGTGGTGGTCAATTACTAAAGGCTTGGAAATTAGACGGTGAAGGTAACTTACCACAGAATTCTTCTTTGCTTAGTAGTTTAGAAGCAGTGAATTTTGCTAATACCAAAGGCTCACCAGTGGCAACAAGTGTTATATCTATCGCGATGAATCTAAATGCAGATCAAGAGGCGCTGCGTGGTCCCGGTGTTGATGCGGTGTTAAACACTGCTGGATTGAATAAAGCTACACAGACAGATAGTATCTTATTACCAGAACAAGGCCTAAATATAGGTGATTCATTTAGATTTACTTCAACCCCTCCTGGAGTTGGAAAAACAGTCACATTTGGTGGATTGGTTGCAGGTAATCAAGCTTCTATAGTCAATCCTATATTAGGAGCAACTAGCGATTCTACTCAATTTGCTTTTGGTGCTGGTCCAGGTCAGTTGGTTTCTGGTGCATCGAAACTGACTATTACAGTTGGTGGTGTTTCTTATACCTTTACGGCCTTGCAAGGTGCAAATAATGCAAAAAACAAAACATTCAGCACGATTAAAGGTCTTGCTGCCGCAATTAATGACGTTAGTTCTTTGCAGGCTAGGGTAGACGAAAATGGTAGATTATACGTGGCTCCAACAAAAGCAGAGGCGGCTTTAACTTTTACTGAGTCGGGAAATAATGCTAATACAAGCCTAAAAGCTAGCCTTGGTCTTCCAACTGAGCTGGTTGCGCAGGCTGATCGCTTTAACAGCCTTGCTACTCTTCGAAATGTAGTGAATAAAGGTCAAGACGTAAATTCATTAAAAGCTACAATCGAGGGTAAGGGAGTTAAAATAACATCATTGCTTTCTACTGCTGGGTTTAATATTACTGGTAGTTCGCTGGGTGTGCATGATATTACTTCTGCTACATTAAATCCTGCTACTACAGCAAACCCTGTTCCGGGAGAGATAGGTAGATCTACATTGTATATAACTGCTCCTAGTAGTGGTGTAATTAAGGGTGATTACGTTAAAATTGAGGGATTTGGTGGTTTGGTTGTAGATGGCCTTTATGCGGTAAGTGATTGGAATGATAATGGTTTTTTTGTTTCACTTGCGGTAGTACCTGGAGCAATTCCAGCTCTTGGAGCTCCTTTTGCACAACCTATGAACGGTTCTACATGGCAAAAAGTGCCTGGACAACAATTTTTTGAAACGGGTGCGGCTACACTTGCTGCTGCTGGTGGCGGTGCTAATGATATTACGGTTACTATTCCATCCGGCGCGGCTGGCTATGCTGCCGGGCTGCCAAATGAAAATTGGGCTGACGGAGATGTTGTTTATATATCAGGAGCTGGTGTAGTATTGGAAGGTGGGCGAGACGTTACGTTACCAGATGGTTATTATATTATTGCAGGGCTAAACTTAAATGCGGGCCCGGCACAATCCACTTTTACTGTTACATCAGCTAACAATGTAGCAGCAGCTGGAGCTCCTGCCGCCGGTAATTTTAGTGTTAGGAAAGTTGGTACTACTGGTGGTGCTTTTGGTGGTGGTGCTGGTGCTGCAACAGGAACTTTTGATGTTCCAGTAATGACTACTGAGGATGTAGGTACTGGTAAAATTAAATATTATGTTGGTCATAATCACGACTATACAGTTGGAGATATTATCTCTTTAACTGAAGGTCATGCAATTGATGGTATTAATTTTGCCGCTAATACTAATTATAAAATTACAGACGCCCCTAATGGTGAAAATTTTGTTAAATTCGAGGTTGTAGGAGGTGTAGCTGGTAATGGTGATGGTACTGATATACTGACATATAATAATGGACCATTAGCTGGCCTACGCACCAATAATTTCTCTCGTTTGTTTGAATTTTTTGGCATCAATCAGGAGACGGAAGTTTATGATGCAACCTATGCGGCAGATAATGTAGATAAAAATTTAACATCAGGTAAATTTGCTAGCAGTGAAACTTTTTCACACCCATTAACAGTTTATGATAGCTTAGGTTCATCTTACACTTTGTTGTTAAATTTTGCAAAACTAGCAACTAATAAATGGGCTGTCGAAGTTGCCGCACAGCAAGATAAAGACGGAATTTTTGATATACAAGGTCTACTTACAGATAATGGTGTGCTTAGAGCTGGTATAATCGAGTTCAATACAGATGGTTCTGTTGTTACGCCTGTGCAGGGGTTTGACGTTCCCTTACAAGTGCAACGTAACAATGGTAGCGCACTGAGTGACATTACTATTGATTGGGAAAATGCGCTTAGTGAAATCAAATCAGGTACTGTGAGCCAGAATAAAAATCCAAATAATGTTGAAATTGTACAAAGTAATGGTCAGCCAGCTGGTACCTTAGTTAACCTTGCGATTTCACCAGAAGGGTTTGTGGTTGGTACGTTTGATAGTGGTGAGTCTCGTAATCTATACCAAATTCCATTGGCATTATTTGCCAACGTGAATGGTCTGATAGCAGGTAGTAATGGTGTATTTGAAATCAGCCGTGAATCTGGTGAGCTTTTGTTAAAAGCTGCTGGTGTTGGTGGTGCTGGTAATACTCTTGGTGGAGTGCTAGAAGCATCTAATACTGATTCAACTACTGAGTTATTATCTGTACAAGAATTAAGTAACACAATCCGTGCAAATGCAAGGGTGGCTGCAACTGAGTTCAAAAACATACAAACTATTTTAAGTGAATTAAACAACTAAATTTTATTATAAAACAAAGGGCCGCGTATATGTTACGTTGGCCCTTTTTTTTATGTTTAACCTACTTAACTTATCACCTATAAATGCGCTGCAAAGGTTTTTGTTATAGTTGTTTAGTCCATAAAACTTTAAGATTAGTATTAGAGTATAAAATTCTATCTTGCAAAAATTTTACTTATGTTATAGTATGTGTCTCAAGTTTTTAAGTAAATTTATCTAGGTATCAAGAAATGGCAAGAGTAACAGTTGAAGATTGTGTCGAAGAAATTCCTAACAGATTTGAGCTAGTTATATTAGCAGCAGAGCGCGCAAAAAATATCGCATCTGGTGCACCATTAACGATTGCTCGTGATAATGATAAAAATCCAGTAATTGCACTACGTGAAATAGCAGCAAGTAATATTGATGTTGATGTACTACGCGAGTCACAAATTGTTGGTCTACGTAAAAACAATACAGTAGAAGAAGCTCCAGAAGAAAATCTTTACGCAGAAACTCAAGAATCTATTGGTGAAGAGATTGATTATTCTTCTAATAGCGAAGATGATATGTTCTCTCACGATGCTGACCTTGGTACAGAAGCAGAGCCTGATTTTTCTGATAATATCATTGAAGAAGATAAATAGTTTTTAAAGCAAACCTTTTTTCTTCAAGCTCTCTATAGTAACATCCTTCCTTTTTTTGAGGTCATCAAAGTGATTGATTATGATATTGGTTGCAAAAAACCAAGTTTTGTCAGCGCTAGTGATGTATCCAACGTACCAACCATGCCCTTTCCAGTCTTTTGTTGCTGCACCGGATTTTGAATATAAGTTATAATGTTCATTGCTTTCTTCGAGCATAATATCTTGTAAAATGCTAAATGTTTCTTTGGATACTGGTAGTTTTTGCTGGTAGATTTTTTGTAAGAATTCTATTTGTTCTAGTGGGGATATCTTTAAATCTCCTTCGTCACCTAGCCAAAAAGTTGTTATATCGTCGCCTAAAAGCTGATTTCCATAATTAAATTTTTTCAAATAGTTTAAATATTTATCTCGGCCGATTTGTTTGGCTAGCTCTTGATAGAACCAAACGCATGAATAGCGAAATGCAGATTTTAAATCTTGATGTTTGTTCCAAGCGTCTAAAAAGCGTTTTTTTCCATCCCACTGTATCTTTTGGTATTGATTTGCCAAGATTCCTTCTTCTAGGG
>CAJQOE010000106.1 GCA_905479885.1 uncultured Rickettsiaceae bacterium
CAAAAGATGTAATTATCAATTCTGCAGTATCCGCATCAATAGATTGAGTGCTAGTCGCCATAACGCCCAACTTCATCAACTCTCTTGTTACATCTGCTGCACGCTCTGTCATTCTGTTAGCTAATTCTGCTACTGTTATAACCTCGGGCAATATTACTTCGCGATATAGTTTATCTGCTTTCGTATCACCGATGGTTTTCCTTTTTTCTTTGGCTCTAGCACGCTTAATTGAAGCTAATGAGCGAGTTTTAAAAGGAATATTACCAGAATCTTGATCTAACATATTTATGATGTCAGATTTTTTGAGTTTTTTAGGTTCAATATTTTTAGGCTTTGCTGCTATTGCTGCATCTTCTTCTGTTTTTTCTTTTTCTTTAACAACATCAACAGCAACCGTCTTTGTATATTCTTTTTTAGAAACCAAAGTTTTTTCTATAATAGGCGCTTGCTCGTCTATAGAACTATCATCTTCTTCTTTGACAGCAGGAATTTGTAGCTCTTGGTTTATTTCAGCAAGCCTACTTAAAGTGCTAATCTGTACATCCTCTGTTTTTTCTTCTTTCGATTTTTGTAAAGCTGCAAGTCTTCTGTCATCTTGATCTGGATTAGTAGGTGCAGACGCTCCACCTCTGTTTAAAGTCAAACCACCGCTTGTAACCTTACCGCGTTTTATTTCAACAACAACAGGACCTCCACCTAGAGTTTGTCCTGGTCTTTTTGGATAGACAGACTTATTGCCTAAGCTCAATTTGGCCCCACCAAGCGTAAGTTTTTTTGTCTTTTTTTCGTCTTGCTTATCTGTCATTTATTCCTATTTCCAAATAATTATTTATTTAAACCCAACTAACAAAAATCTTCAAAGATTATTCTTTTCCTTTTAGAGTTTCTTCAGGAGTTATATTTTGTTCTTTAGCAAAATTAATTAACGCTTCAATATCTTCCTTAGAAATAACATTCTCTGGAACAATACCTCTAAATTCATAAACTGTCACTTCGGCTAAATCTTCAATGGTTTTAACACCAAACTCAGCTAATTTTAGTATGTATTCAGCTGGTAAGTCCAATGCATCAAGCAATTCTTGCTCTACTCCTAATTGTTCAAGACCAGAAATTACTGCTTCTGTCTGCTCTTCCATATATGTTATAGCACGGTTTTTAAGCTCAGCAACTAATTCCTCATTAAAGCCTTCAATCGCAGCTAGTGCAGAGTCTTCTGCATATGCAATTTGCTCTAACGTATTATAACCTTCTGAAGCTAATAATTGCGCAATCACTTCGTCTATTCCAAGATGCTCTACAAATAAAACTGTGGTGTTAGTAAACTCCTCGCCGCGACGTGTTGACTCTTGTTCTTCAGTCATAACATCAATGCCCCAACCTGTAATTTTTGAAGCCAAGCGCACGTTCTGTCCTCTTCTACCAATCGCCATACTAAGTTGATCATCTGGAACTACAGCTTCTACTCTACCACGTTCTTCATCAAACACAATCTTAGTAATTTCGGCTGGAGTCATACAATTAATAACAAATTGAGCAACATTCTTATCCCAATTAATAACATCAATTTTTTCACCACCAAGCTCATTAGTTATAGCACGAACTCTACTACCCCTAACACCAACACATGAACCAACTGGATCTATTGAATTATCGCTTGCTGTGACAGCAATTTTTGCTTTAGAACCAGGTTCACGAGCAATGCCCTTAATCTCTATGATGTTATCATAAATTTCTGGAACTTCCATTTCAAATAGCTTTCTTAAGAAATTATCATCTACTCTAGACAAGAAAATTTGTGGTCCCTTTGGCTCAAGACGAACATCCTGTACATAAGATTTAATTCTATCTCCTACCTGGAACATTTCTCCTCTAATTTGTTGATTGCGACGCAATACACCCTCTGCGCGACCAATATCAACTATAATATTTCCAAATTCAACTCTCTTTACTGTACCATTTAAGATGTCGCCTTTACGATCTTTGTAATCTTCATATTGGCGAGCTCTTTCAACTTCACTAACCTTTTGAATAATCACTTGCTTTGCAGTTTGTGCAGCAACTCTACCAAGATCAATTGGAGGAAGCGGTTCATAAATTTCCCCACCAATTTTCACATCTGGCTGCATTAACATAGCTTCATCTAAAGAAATTTCTAAAAAAGTATCTTCAACAACTTCAACCACTTCACGGATACGGAACAAACTAATTTTACCTGTGTTTTGATCAATCTGGGCATTAATATTTTGCTCCATACCATATTTCTTACGCGCAGCAACTTGAACTGCCTGCTCCATAGCTTCTATAAGCTTTGCTTTCGCCACTCCTCTTTCGCGCGATACTGAATCAACTATTTGCAATATTTCAGCCTTACCCATGTTATCCATATAAATTCTCTATAATATTTTTAAATTATTTTTTCTTTTTTAATAACGCTCTGAACATTTCTTCAGTAAAAACTAAATTCGCTCTTTTTATACTATCATAATCAAAGGATAATTCGACATTCTTTGATTTTAATTTCACTTTATCACCATCTAGCCCTAATAACTTACCAGTGTAAGTTAAATTACCATTCCAAGCAGTTTTCAGTCGTATCTTAATATCACGATCTACAAAACGTTCAAAATCTTGCAATTTTACTAATGGGCGTTCTAAACCAGTTGATGATACTTCTAAGAAATATTTTCCAGCAAGTACATCTTCCACATCTAATACGGCAGAGATATTACGGCTGACTAATTGGCAATCGCCCACCTGCAATTTCTCCTCGTCTTTACGTTCTATTAAAACTTCAAGAGTAGTATGTGCAGTGCCGTGAATTGTCACCTTAACTAGCTCAAAGCCTAAGTCATTAACTGTACTTTCTATTAATTTTGTAATTTTACTTTCCATCTACCGCCTATGCTAATAAAAAAGGCGGGCCAGAGGCCCACCCTTAAATATATATATCTAATTCAATTAACACTATACAACAACGTAAAGTGTTTTTCAAGTTATTAGTTTTATAATATATCCTCCACGGTTTCACCAGCAACTTCGATTGAAAGGTCTTCGTACCCAGGAATCTCTATACCATTCCCTTCTAACAATGCATCCATTCCTAGCTCTCCAAAAGGTATAAAAGCACCTTCCTTTTCAATACCACCCGCCTCTCTCAGAATTTTATATTGCGCTGAGAGTTCTTGATGTATTTTCTTGGCAACCTCAGTATGAGTTAAAACACTGAGGTTAATAGCTTTATGAACCACCAGCTCTTTTGCAATCGCCGCTGCTCCTTTATCACCAATTTCGTTGCCCGTCAGTATAAGAGTAGCAAGCGTATCATTGATTGTAACCCCTTCCATCAGTTTTTCTACCCCTTTGTCAGTAATCATGTTATACCCCAAATCTAGAAATTCGAGATCAGTATTACACTCAATGAGTTGCACAAATTCTGCTGCACCTGTATCAGTAATAAGGTTATCTGAAAGGTCAAGCACGGTAATATTCGGAGCAAATACAAGTGATTTCGCAAGTTCTTGCGCCCCCGCATCACCAAAGTCGTTACCACCTAAGGCTAAATGGGCGAGAGTGTTATTACTTTCAAGAGATTTCGCAAGTGCTTTTACCCCCTCAGCAGTAATTTCTTTTTCACAAAGGCCTAGGACGGTAAGCTTCTTAGCAGAGCGCAAAGCTTCTGCTATTTTTATGCAATCAGTATCAGTAAGACTCGACTTATTAGAGCAAAACGCGTGTGTATAATTATCTGGCGCATTTAATAATTCTTCTAGGGTATTTGCTACCACTATAGTTGTTTTCATAATTCTCCTCTTAATTTTATTAATTCTAAATAATTAAATTTTATTTACTATCTAGCGTATTTTATATTAATATACTTTAATACCGGGGTCAAATTAATAATAGTCATATAATAATCCTTTAGAGTTGTACGGCTCCCTACTGCTGCTCTGCGTAGTATTCATAAGCGAATATCATTTGAGCCTTATCCATCGGATAATTCTCTAACAGAACCATTGATTTTACCAATGATTTCTTGAGATTTGCTGGAAAACCACCTTCCACCCCCTTGGATTTCTTAGAAGCAACTTTTATTTATTATGCATCCAATTATAAATGATGCTCCTACTAAGGGTTACAAGGCATGCGTGCTATCTTTAAATCACTCTAAACCCAACAAAGCGTTCTATAAAGACTTACCTATCTCCATTCCCCCCACCTGTTAAGAATACACATAAAGAACGACCGTAGAAGAAGCTTAGAAAGCTAGTCTAAACTCACGCGAAAGGCTTAAATACAAAATTTAGGTTTTGTTTTGGAGCAATGAAAAAAAGACCTTGAGTAATATTACTCAAGGTCTTTTTTGCTTGTTTCAAACAAGAACATAGTGTTCTATGTTTTTAACTTCATATAATCGTACAAGTTTAGACTAGCTTTCTAATCTTCTTCTACGATTATTTTTTCTTATGCGTCTTTCTGCTCCCTGCTTCTCGCGCACTCTTTTTGCGGAAGGAGGTTCATAAAAACGAGACATTTTCATTCTACGGAAGACGAGCTCTCTTTGCATCTTTCTCTTAAGATCCCTGATTGCTTTTTCGCCATTCCCACCATGAACACTGATTAATACGGCCACTAGATATTACCTCCTTACAGGCATTTTGTTGAATTAAATATATATTATCTATATAGTTAGACTTTAAGTCAAGCAAAAAGGTAAAACAATGACTGACTTTGCAAGCATACACGCAGCATATAAAGTAAAATTATTTCAAGAGCTAGCAATTCTCTTGGAAACAAGTGTTTGGTCCAGCGGGACCATTAAACAAGCTGAATCAAATTGCGAACTAGATTCAGGCTATCATCATGTGCTTTTTCCTGATGGTGAATCCCAAATACTGCAAGAATTTGAAGCTTGGCAAGATGATCTGATGCTTGAAATTTTAGCTAAGCAGGAAAAGCCACAAAAAATACGTACACAAATAGCACTGGCTTTAGAAAGCAGGCTTATGCATATTGCTTCAAAAAATACAGTAATTAATAGTAGTGCTGCCTTTCTATTACCGCAAAATATTTTAACAGGCAATGAGGCGGCTTGCAGAACATGTGATTTAATATGGAAATATGCAGGTGATAAATCTACTGATTTTAATTATTATACAAAAAGGGGCTTGCTACTACCAGTTTACCTATCAGCCAGAACATTTTATGCCGCTGATAATTCAAAAAATCACAGGGATACAAAAGATTTTATTAAAAATGCACTTGATAATATTATCAATATTGCTAGCTTTAAAAATCGAATTAAGTTGCCTAAACTAGAAGATATACCTATATTAAGACTCTTTTCATAGAAAATTTTAATTATGACAAACCAAAAACATTATCCAGAAATGAAATCTAATGTTGATTTCCCAGAAATAGAAAATGAAATACTAAAATATTGGAAGGAAAACGATATTTTTCAGCAATCGATTGATAATAGGGATTCCATTAAGGACAACCAAAACAACGAATTCGTATTCTATGATGGACCGCCTTTTGCTAATGGCCTGCCTCATTACGGGCATTTATTAACTGGCTTTGTTAAAGATGCATATGCTCGCTACCAAACAACGAAAGGCAAGAAAGTTGAACGAAGATTTGGTTGGGATTGTCATGGTTTACCAGCAGAAATGGGTGCTGAAAAAGAATTAGGCTTCTCTGGACGTATTGCAATAAACGAATATGGAATTGATAAATTCAACGATCACTGCCGCAGTTCAGTAATGAAATATTCTCAGAATTGGGAAAAATACGTCAATCGCCAAGCACGCTGGGTGGATTTTGAAAATTCTTACAAGACTATGGATAAAAACTTCATGGAATCCGTGATCTGGGCCTTTAAAGAACTCTATAAAAAAGGCCTAATCTATGAATCTATGCGTGTGATGCCATATTCATGGGCATGCGAAACTCCGCTTTCAAACTTTGAAACAAGATTAGATAACTCCTACAGAGAACGCGCCGATAAAGCCATCACTGTAGCATTCGAGCTAAAGGATAAACCGAATAATGCGCCCGAAAATTGCAGCCAATATAAAATCCTTGCATGGACAACAACCCCTTGGACATTACCTTCTAACCTGGCTTTAGCGGTTGGTGTTAAAATGGATTATGCATGTGTTGTTAAAGATGATATTTGTTATATTATTGCCAACTTTGCTACTAAAACTTATGCAAAAGAACTAGGAATAAATGAAACCACGCACATCACAAAGATAAAAGGATCTGACCTAGCAGGACTTAGCTACAAGCCATTATTTGATTACTTTAAAGATAATGCTAATAGTTTTCAAATATTCAGCGCAGACTTCGTAACCGAAGGCGATGGTACTGGTATAGTACATCTAGCACCAGGGTTTGGTGAAGATGATCAAGTGGTCTGTCAGGAAAAAAATATCGAACTAGTATGCCCAGTTGATAATGCTGGTAAATTCACTAGCGAAGTTCCAGCTTTTCAGGGGCTACAAGTTTTTGAAGCTAATGATCCAATCATAATCAAACTAAAGGAGCAAGGTAGCTGGATTAAAACCGAACAATATATTCATAATTATCCACATTGCTGGAGAACAGATACACCACTAATCTACAAAGCTGTACCTTCGTGGTATGTCAAAGTCACGGCTTTTAAAGATCGCATGGTAGAGTTAAACCAGGAAATCAACTGGATACCGGGTAATGTTAAAGATAATTTATTTGGCAAATGGCTAGAAAATGCACGTGATTGGTCTATTAGCCGTAATCGTTTTTGGGGCACTCCTATACCTATTTGGCGATCAAATGATCCACAATATCCACGGATAGATGTATATGGATCAATTGAAGAACTAGAGAAAGATTTCGGTGTAAAAGTAGATGATCTACATAAACCATATATAGACGATTTGACGCGCCCTAATCCAGACGATCCAACTGGTAAGTCAATAATGCGCCGGGTGAATGATGTATTTGATTGTTGGTTTGAAAGTGGTTCTATGCCATACGGACAAGTACATTACCCGTTCGAAAATAAAGACTGGTTCGAAAATCATTTCCCAGCAGATTTCATTGTCGAATATTCTGCTCAAACTCGTGGCTGGTTCTATACTTTAATGGTTCTATCAACCGCCCTCTTTGATCGACCACCATTTTTAAACTGTATATGTCACGGGGTTATTTTAGATTCCACTGGTCAAAAACTATCTAAGCGCTTAAATAACTATGCCGACCCTCTTGAGCTATTCGAAAAATATGGCTCTGATGCACTGAGAGTAACCATGCTTTCTTCAACAGTAGTTAGAGGGCAAGAATTGCTTATAGACAAAGAAGGCAAGATGGTTTTTGATAGTTTACGTTTATTTATAAAACCAATTTGGAATTCATATCACTTTTTCTGCCTATACGCCAATAGTGATATGCTAAAAGCTGAAATTTCATTTGATTCAAAAAGCGTATTAGATCGCTATATCCTTTCAAAACTTAAACTAACTGTAAGCGCTATAGAAAACAGCATGGATGCTTTCGATAGTCAGGCAGCTTATGATGCAATTTCAAATTTCTTTGAAGTACTAAATAACTGGTATATAAGAAGAAGCCGTAACCGCTTCTGGAAAGCTGAAAAAGACCAAGACAAGATAGATGCTTACAACACATTATATACCGCTTTAAATGTCATGACTAAGGCTATGTCTTCTTTACTGCCATTAATATCAGAACATATATATCTAGGTATTACAGGTAATAAATCTAATAAAGACAGTGTACATTTAACAGACTTCCCAACTTTAGACAAAGTAACTGTAGATGCAGAGCTAGTGCATATTATGGATCAAGTACTAGATATTTGTAGCACCGCCTTATTTATTAGAAGCACAGATAATATACGAGTAAGGCAGCCACTAGCTAGTTTACAAATCATCACAAAAAACAGCGATTCCTTCAAAGATTTTGAAGACTTGATTAAAGACGAAATCAACGTAAAATCAATAAGTTACAGCGATGAGCTATCAAATTATGCTGATAAAAAACTATCTATAAACTTCCCAGTACTAGGAAAAAGACTACCTACAAAAATGAAGGATATAATCTCCCTTTCAAAACAAGGAAAATGGGAGGAGGATGGTGCTAAACTAATAATAGCTGGCGAAATATTACTTCCTGAGGAATATTCTTTAATCTTGGAACCTAGAGCAGCTAGGGGCGCAAAATCTTTATCTAATAATCAGGGAATGATTTCTCTAGACCTAGAAATCACCAAAGAATTAGAAGATGAAGGTATCGCCAGAGATATAATTAGACTAGTACAACAAGCTAGAAAAGAGGCCGAATTTGATGTATCAGACCGGATCCATCTAGAATTAAAGTCAAACTTAAACTTAGAACCTATATTAAAAAACCATGGTAATTTAATTTCAGAACAAACTCTGAGTATTTTTAGCCAAGACTTCCAGGCTGATTATAAAACAGAGGTATCTTTGCTGGACCAGATGCTAGAGATAGCGATTAAACGTTAAGACCATAAGACACAGGAAAAAGTAGCTTTTTTTCAATAAGAAGCTACTTTTTGCGGGATATGTTGTAACAAGCCAATTATATTAAGTATCTTTTAATTGACATATTATTCTTACCTTTACGTAAAAACTTATCATTACCTAAATTCTTGACGGTTATAAAATTTATATGATCTTTATTACGCATAATATTACTATAGTCCAGGCATTCTAAATTTGGATATTGCATAAGAATTGCTAAAAGGTTTTTGGTAAAAAGCGTATGCGTTATCTGCTGAGATACATTGATATGAGAAACAACATACCAACTATACTTGAATTTTTAATGGTTCAAATACTCATGCACAAAACCATCTGTGGCAATGTCCCCCGGCTTTGTGCATGAGTATTCTGTAAATTAATTACTTAAAGTTATTTATTATTGGCATCTGTGAATGGTTTGCATATCCATCTGAACCTTTACCACCTCTAGTATGTTCTACACAATTAAAAAATGCTTGTTTTGTTGTTGTTACCTAGTGTCTGAACGAAAAGGCTTGAAGGTATTATATTTACTGACATACAGGGCATCTTTGTACTACGAGTTTTGAGTCAAATATGTTATAATCGAGGTATTAAACCTTTGAAGGTGGCGTAAGTTGGTTACTCTCCTATTG
>CAJQOE010000107.1 GCA_905479885.1 uncultured Rickettsiaceae bacterium
ATCTTCAATTGTGGAATACATAGAATGTTACTATAATAGAAAACGTAGACATTCGACTATTAAGTATGAAATACCTCATTTCTATGATTCTAGTTACATGGCTGCTTAACCCAATGTGTCCCGAAAACTAGGGCAAGATCATGATTCTCAATTCCAATTATCAAGGTGGTACGGCAACGCATCTCCCTCGCCGCCACAAACTCTCATCGCCCTCATTTTCTGATAGAGTTTGGAGGCACCGCCAAGTTAATGGAATTTGATACATTTGACGATAGAATTTAGGGTGATATTTAAGGATTTTGACGTTTATTTTGCACGTAATTATCACGCTAATGCATAAAATTGCTTCCAATTATACAGCTCAGAATCTAACAATCTCGCTCTTTCTTTAATATATCTTTATAATTAAATAACAGCTAAGGTTACGACCGCACTAGCAAAACATTTAAAACTAAGCAAAACAGTTTTAAAATCATCAATATAATACTACAATAAGGATTAAGTTCTAAAATCTAAAATAAACGTCTTGTGAACGTATGCTAAATAATTATTTTTTATTTGCTAACACCCAATTGCTATTTAAATAATCATCTGAGTGTCTAGCAAGGTATTCCTGATAAGTTCCTTTAAAATCAACTATCCCTTTTGTAGTTAAAGCAATAACTCTAGTCGCAATTGAAGTAGCAAAATCTCTATCATGCGTTACTAGAATCAAGGTCCCTACATAATCAACCAAAGCCTTCTTTAGCGACTCTCTTGACTCAATATCTAGGTGGTTAGTTGGTTCATCTAAAACTAGTATATTACCCTTTTCTAAGATGATTTTTGCTAGCAATAATCTTGCTCCTTCACCACCGCTTAAATGTAAAATATTTTTAGCAACGTCATCATTACCAAAAAGCATCTGCCCTAAAACGGTGCGTATAGTTCCAACTGTCTCCGTTTGCGCCTGGCGGGTTAACCACTCAACTACACTCATGCTTTCATTGAGCAATTCGTGATGATCCTGCGCGAAGTATGACGTTTGGGCCTCGTAACCCCATTCATGCATGCCAGTGTCTGCTTTTATTCTATCTAATAATATCTTCAATAAAGTAGATTTACCAATACCATTAGCACCAATTACAACGACTTTATCTCCACGATGAATATCAAACCTCACCTTATTAAGTATCACCTTATTGTCATAATTTTTAGCAATATTTTCTACTTTCAAAACATGCTTTCCTGACGGTCTTATTTGCTTAAAATTAAATGTAGGCGATACGCGTGAGCTCTTTTGAATATCCGGCAATTCAATTCGATCCATTTGCTTCTCACGTGATGATGCTTGCCTGGATCTGGTACCTGCACTAAATTTATCGACAAAAGCTTGCATCTTAGCAAGTTTTTTCTCAAGGTAATTTACCTCGTGCATTTTGTGCTCAATTACTTGCTGCTTCAGCTCAACAAATTTATCATAATTACCCGTATAGATATTAATTTCACCATAATCGATATCTAAAGTATGAGTAGACACATTGTTCAAAAACATTACATCGTGCGAAATAAACAATAACGCTCCTTTGTATTTTTCTTTTAAATAATTCTCTAACCAGTAAATAGACATAATGTCCAAGTGGTTGGTTGGTTCATCTAATAACAATACATCTGGATTATTAAATAAACTTTGCGCCAAAAGAACACGTAACTTATACCCACCAGACAACATAGATAAAGGTTGATAATGCATTTCTTCTTTGATCCCAAGACCTTCAAGCAATTCAGCTGCTACTATCTCTGCTGTATAACCATCATTATCTGCAATTATTTGCTCCAGTTCACCTAATCTATAGCCACTAATATCATCAAATTCTTCGAGTTTTAACAACTCTTCTTTTTCCTGAATAGCGCCCCATAATTCCTTATTACCAGCAATCACCGTATTAATAATTTGAGTATTTTCATATAAAAATTGATCTTGGCTCAAGCAACCAATACGCGCATTACGAACTGCTATCACTTCGCCATTACTCGGCTCCTCCTCTTTCATTATCAACTTAAAAAAAGTAGATTTACCAGCACCGTTGGCACCCACTAAAGAATAGCGACTATTTGAATTTAGGTTCAGATTTACATCTGTAAATAAAAGCTTGGGGCCATATTGCATGGCTAAATTATTAATCTTGATCATATTTCTAATTATTTTTTACTTAGCCAGTTTTACTAACGCAAATTAAGTATAAGGAGTTAAATTATATATCCCGTTACTGCGGTAGCCTATCACGCTACTTATGCCTACAACTTAGGTAAATACTGTGCCGCTCACGGTTATGTAGTATAGATCAACTATAGTTGAAGCTCTTATCTTTAAATTTATATTAGTAAAGATAATAACTACGACAAAAAAGACGAAACATACCTGCTCCGCCTTTTATAACTTTGTCGGTATTATGTAGAACTTAAAATTAGCTAGCTTTTTTTACTTGTTCTACAATATGCGAGAAACTTTCTGGATTATTTACTGCAAGTTCTGCAAGCATTTTGCGATCCACTTCTATTCCTGCTTTCTTCATACCACTTATCAACGTTGAATATATCATATCGTGCTGACGAGCGGCTGCGTTGATTCTTTGAATCCACAAACCTCTGAAATCACGTTTACGATTTCTACGGTCTCGATAAGCATATTGAAGTGCTTTTTCTACTCTTTCGATAGCTACTCTGAAACAGTTATTAGCTCTGCCTCTATAGCCTTTTGCCATTTTAATTATTTTCTTATGGCGATTTTTTGATACTTTTCCTGCTTTTGCGCGTGTCATACTATTACCTTCTGATTATCTGTTTGGAAGAAAGATTTTCTTAAGTCTCTTTGCATCCGGATCGCAAAGAACTTCTGTCCCTCTTTGATCACGAAGTTGAGATTTAGTACGACGTCTCATCCCATGTTGTTTACCGGCCTGAGCCGCTTTCACTTTCCCAGAAGCTGTTAAACTAAAACGCTTTTTTGCACCCGAGTGGGTCTTCATTTTAGGCATATAATCCTCTAAACTATTGGCATTTAATAATCGTTATTCTAAGGTGAATTAGGCATGCCAGGGCCACGTCACTCTCACTTAAGTATCGGCAGTATATACAAGATATTCCTATTTTGCAAGCTCCTTTTTATGATTAAAGGTACTGTTATTTTGACTTACAAAACAAGAGATAATTACACTATTACATTAATAGATCATCCAAATCATCTAATAAACCCAATAACTCTAAATCTTCAAAACTAGATTTTGGTACGTATGGTGTAGATTTTGTAGTTTCTGTAGTTTCTACAGGCATTTTTTTCAATATTGATAAACAAGTATTACCATCAGAACTAGGCTTTTTTTGTTGAGGAAGTAAGCTTATTGGCATGTCGCTCTTACTAGATGCGCAAGACGCCGGCAAACTAAGAGGAGGCATTTTTCCTGCTTTTGTTGAACTACTATTATGACTCTCTACAGCCCTATCAAACTTTCTTTTCATTCAATGCTCCAAATAATAATTTCCTCAAAGTTATTCAATACAGCAAAGCACTACTTCAAACGGTTAGTCAATTGGTATATAAATTTACGGCTAAATTGACCTTTATATTTTGCAAACACTGTATCAGAAGCGGTTTTGGCACTCTGCCCCTTGGCTAAAAGTAATAATATTTGTTCTTCTATTATAGACTCAGAGACAACTTGTTCAGCCTTACCAGACACGCTAAAAACTACTTCCCCCCTGGGGGGTTTTTCTTCATAATACGCTATCAGCTCTGAAAGTTTTGATAACCTTGATTCTTGGTATAATTTTGTTAATTCACGCGCAACATTTGCCTCCCTATCGCCAAATGTTTCCAAAGCAACCTTTAATGATTGCAACAAACGATTCGAGGTTTCATAAAAAACTAAGGTAGCATCAATTTCTAGCAACTCTTCGAAAACTTTCTTTTTACCCTCTTTTGTTTTAGGTAAAAAACCAGAAAATAAAAATCTATCTGTTGGAAGACCAGATAAGGTCAAAGCTGCTATAATGGCGCATGCCCCTGGTATCACATCAACGTGTATATTCTCTAACTTCAATTCTCTTACTAATTTATAACCAGGGTCGGAAATAAGTGGTGTACCCGCATCAGACACAAGGCTCACTACTTTCCCTTCTAAAATCAATGTTTTGACAAAATCACGCAGGGCTGCATCGCTCTTATCATTATATACTTTTAAAGATCCTTTTATATCATGTTTTGCTAGCAATTTATTAGAGACTCTGGTATCCTCGCATAGTATAATATCGGAGCTTTGTAACGCTTTTAATGCACGCAGTGTTATGTCACCCAAATTTCCTATGGGAGTTGAAACAATATAAAGTCCGGCTTGAAAATTCACTATATACCCTCTATTGGAGAATTAATTTATGCTTAATATAAAACAAAAATTTCTAAAATTCATTATTTCTTTTGCTTGTTTAGTTTCCATTAGCGCTTGCGAACAACTTGGCGTAAAAAATATAGTCGGGAAAAATGTAGTAGATATTGCTATTTTAATGCCAATGTCTGGCCCAGAGGCAGAGCTTAGCAAAGAATATGCACAAATGGTAAAAATTGGATTATCAGATGGAGCTAAAACCAAAATTCGTGTTACTTCCTATGATAGCGCTGATAAAGACAAGCTAAATGAATCATTAGATAAAATTTTTGAAACAGGAACTGACCTCATAATTGGCCCTATATATTCTGAAGCAACTCAGATTGTAGCTAACAAAGTAAAAGGCAAAGGCACGTTAGTAATATCTTTGTCCAACAATCCTGTGCTAGCCGACCAACAAGTATTTATACATGGGCACGCTCCAATGCGCCAATTAGAACAGCTTACCAACTATTTTCTGGATAATAACTATAAAAATTACATAGCATTATTACCCTCTGGAAGACACTCAAACTCAGTAAGTAAAATACTACGAGATATGATTAGCAACGCTAATGGTACGTTAGCTAGGGTAGAATTCTATGGTAACACACCAGAAGATATAGCCAAATCAGTAAAAATTGTTTCCGATAGTGTTGATAACTTAAATGAAAACGATTTTAATTTAACACAGCCAGTAATAATACTCGCAGATGATTCAGCGACATTACAAATACTATACAATAATGCACATAAATATAACCTAGATAAAAAGGCAATTATATCTGGTGATAGTCGCGCTGATATCGACTCATCTCCACCCACGAATATCACTTTTACTGGCTCATTAAACATTACCAATACAGATCTAGTAGAACGCGCCAAAAAGGCTGGGATCAACCACATTTCCTTTATGCATGCAATTGCTTATGATGCCGGAAAAATGGCTAGCAACTATATAGGAACCAGTTACAATAAAACAAAGTTCTTAAGCGACATGAATGGCTCTGAGCCATTTGTTGGCCTTTCTGGAAAAATTCATTTCACAGATTCCATAGCACAACGCCAATATGACATAATAATAAAAGAAAATGGCGAGTATAGAACAGTCGAGAAAAAAGAAAATTAAAACGCCGCTTATTTATATAAGCTTTGTTAACAAACACAAGAATAGGATATTGCACAGGCATCATTAAGTTCGTAAAAATGGAAACCCTTAATTACTAAATAATATCAATAAACTATTGACTTAACTTAAATATTAAGTTAAGCTTAGTTAAGTTAATTAACGGGAGTATAGGGATATGATTTGCACTAATTTACATGGTTTTCTACAAAACCCTAATCAATATAATGCAATTAAACTAGAAAGAGAAGATATAGATATAGATGGCGTTATCGCAATTGCTGCGGCCTTAAAAGATAATCCTTCCGTTACTAAAGTTACTATAACTGGCCAGCAACTCGGGCTCGAAGGCATAACTGTGCTTGCAGAGGCTTTTAAAACTAATAACTCTATTACTGAAATTAACCTAAGCAGCAATGATATAAACCCCGAAGGTGCCACTAAACTTGCTGAGGTCGTAAAAAATAATCACTCCATTACTAAACTCATCCTATCTGATAATTACCTAGGTAACGAGGGTGTTACTACAATTTCCGAGGCCTTAAAAACTAATAATTCCATTACTGGCATAGATATATCTCACAACAGAATCAAGGATGAAGGTTATGCTAAATTTATTGAGACCTTAAAAACTAATAATTCCATTACTAAGATCGATATAAGTGAAAATTATAATAGTGACGAAGCTATTGATACACTTATTACCGCCCTGAAAATCAACCATTCTATTACTAGCATTTGTCACTTCGCAACGGAGGAGGCCAGCCAGGAAGATGTTGATACAATTAACCAATTGCTAGAAAGAAATAAAAAGATATTTTCAGATACTTCATTTATGTTAGAAACTCTAGCAAAAATGGAAACAACAGAAGCACTGCTTGCTGAGCTAGAAAAGTACGCATTAAATGAGAACGCCGCTTTACTCAGAGAGTTTCATAATCGCCCAGATGCCTTTGCACCTCTAAAAAGCGATAAAGGAAATGAAACCTTGCAAGTTATAAAGAACTTTGTTTTAGATAATTATTTTCAAATTTATGCCGTTGCAAAAGATATATTTATAGAAGGGTCGACATTCCTCGTGCTTCCGTTAGATCTAATCAGTGATCAGATACTTACGTTCATGTCTAATGATATTAACTTAGGCCCTCAATTAGCTGGTCAAACCTACGAGCAGGAGAGTAACGCCGCTGACTATGAGTGCAAAGAAGTTATAGTCAATTAAAGACCCCACACCTCTTGGAGGCTTTGTTCGGAAACTAAAAAAGAATTCATTTGGCCGATGCGAATCTTTGAAAATAGGATAATTACGCTTAGGTTAGGAGAGATATAAGATTCCGAACATAGCCTGCTAGAAGCACATAAACTTTAGATGCTCTGAAAAACCACCATTAGCCCTAATAATAGTAAACTTATACAGTATAAACGCTCCTTAATAAAAAATAACAACAAAACCCCAGCAAAAAAACCTATATTCCAGGGAAATAACAACCACACACTAGCTGGTAGAATAATATGTACAATTTGCTGCCTATAAACATCTTGCAAATTATCTTTTAAAATATATAACGACACAATAGAAGCTAAACTAAGCATAAGCAGCCATGGTAAAAGCGAATTATCCACTAAAGTTCTATGTAATATTCCTATAAGCAATAAACTACCTGTAATTTCTTTAAAGGCTACACCATGTTCATAAACAATAAAAAATGCTAGTGTAGCAAGCATATAAAAACAAAACATTATTATAAAATTTTCAATATTGTCTCCATATAACACAACACACAAAACTGCAAAAACCCCACCCATAAATTCTAAAAGAAAGTAAGATACTGTAATTGGCATGTGACAATAATTGCAAAAACCACGCGTGCTGATCCAACTAAAAATAGGCAAAAATTCATAAAATTTCAAAAGATGTTTGCACCTAGAACAAAATGGTGGTTGCGTTGTTTTCGTGTTGAATCCATATAAGATTATACCACGAGGCAAACGATACAACACAGTAGTTGTAAAGTTGCCTATAAAGACACCAGCTATAAAAACTAATAAATATTCAAGTATTATGTGCATAATTTAACAAATATTGTTTGTTATCCTATTTGATATAAATAAGTCTGACAATTCACGAACTTAGCCGCAATGATCAAACCACCAAACTCCTTCTAAAGAACTATGTAGATTCTATCTATAATGTTTGTATACAACAACCTCTAAACATCAAATTAAATTATACTTTTATAAATAGTGACTTGGCAAATTTATTGTCCTAATAGCCATATTTTTCTAGATCTTATTTTAATAAAATGCACGTATCTCTGCACCACTCACAACAATTATTGTAATATTTTTAAGCACAGCTCAATCTTAAATAGTAAGTATTTGAACATAAAAGCACCAAAATTTTACCAATTCACGCTTTTCATCAGCTTGCAGCCTTGACCACACTACCAGATTAAATCAGCGTTGATTTACCAATTTTTTATATAAATTAATATTTACTATTGACTTTAATATAAAAATTAATTAATATTTGCAAAAAAATATCAACCATATATAAAAAAATAATTATGAAAAAATTACTACTTATTGTTATTTTATTTTCTTCTAATTTATCCTTTGCCACGAATGAGCAAACAAATTTTTATATAGGCGTATTTGGTGCTTATAGTGTATACCCGGAATATAAACCGAAACCAGAAGGTGGTAAACGGCAAGCAATAGGCATCGATTATATTAAAAATGGCTTTAATACAGGGGTTAATATAGGTTACAAATTTACAGACAACTTCAGCGCTGATATAGAGTACAGCTACAGAAAGCACATCTTTGATAAATTTAAACTTATAATGGACGTACCAGAAAAGGGATTCACAAAAGGTCAAGTAATACCCCTTGGTAAAAATTTTGGGTTTGTACACACTCACAGTGTTATGTTAAATGGATATTTTGAGTTACCTACTAAAAGCAATCTAATTCCTTTTGCAGGACTAGGCGTGGGAATAACAAGATACGAGGAAAGAAATAAATGCGGCAATTATCATACTAACAGCCCTTCTATGCAATTATTTCTAGGATTAGGTTATAAAATAAATGAATCTGTTAGATTAGATGCAGGTATAAAACATTTCCATATGAAAGACACCAACATTACTAACGAATACTTATCACCTAAAATTAAATACAGAACCAATGAAGGGTTTTTAGGCCTAAAATACTTTATATAATTAAGTGTATAAAGTACTCCACAGCCTTTAAACCAAGATTTCTGTATAATTTTTATATACCATGTTGTAAACGTTTGTTAGCAACCCTCTCAATATCTGTTTATATCCTAACCTGATCACGAACAGATGTTGCACATTAAAATTTAACGGGAGTTACCATTCTCTACTGAAGTTTAAGCAAATTTGGTATTTAAAACATCTGATAATAGAACATGCAAAAGGTTAGTTGGATCAACCTTAGTCTAGGCCCTACATAATAGGATCCAAAACAAGGTTTTTTCGCACTAGAGCTTTAAATCCTCCCATAGGCTTGACTAATTAAAGGATTCTAATATATTAAAAAACTTCCGATATTACTCAACTTATACCTAAAAAAAATAAGTAATAAAATTTCTTTAATCCAAAAAAATTAAGAAAAATGAAAAAAAAATCAAAGAAAGCTAACAAAGAATTAAAGCAGGCGATTTTAGATATACAACAACAGTATAACATTAAAACCTCTGGTTTTACAAAAGCTTATTCAATTGCTAAAACAGGATTACTTAATGAAACTAATTCCGCTCGATTAAAAATTGATCTAGTTGGTGGCAGTAAAGCTTATTTGTCTAAATCCGGAAAACTGTTTGCAACTATAGGTGATAACCCGGGTGAATTAATTACATCAGCTGTAATAAGTAATTTTGCAGACATTCTTCAATCAATTATTAAATATGATTTTTTAGGCATTAATTTAAACGAATCAGAGTGTATTCTTCTATTACAAGAAGCTCTTAGTTATTCGGCAATAGATTGTTTTGAATTATTGATAAAACAAAACAAATTTCTAAGTCATATCAATGGCAGAAATTCAAATGGAACTGGTATAGTTTATATAGCAGCCACTTCTCAGTGCAAACTGAAAGCTTTAAGTCTATTAAAAAAAGCAGGCGCTGATTTTAATACGCTTAATGTAAATGGAATTTCTGCTTTTCAAAAATTAGTTTTTGATGCAGATTTTACCGCTGCAACGTTTTTATTAAGCTTAGGTGCAGATATTAATCAAATAACTCCTAATAATGGCTTCACAGCATTGTATCATGCCTGCACACATAACAAGCATGACGCAATTAAATTTCTATTAAACAAAGGTGCTGACACGAGTATCAAAGCAAATGATGGAGCCTCACTACTGTTAATAGCAGCAGAGTACGGGAATGATGACTTAATCCAAAAATTAATTACAACGTACGGCTCTGATATAAATGCTGTATCAAAGTATGGAGAGACACCACTGCATGGAGCCACTTTCAACGGGCATATAAACACTATAAAATTATTGCTTGGTTTAGGAGCAGACGCCTCTATTCAGAACCAACTGGGCTATTCGCCTTTGCAATTAGCCATACAATCTGGGCAAACATTAGAAATAATCGATATTTTGCTTGATAACAGCAGAGAGCCTATCCTTATTGATAGTTTTAAATTCCTTTTTATCTCAAAGCTTGATGATATATTAGAACTTATTTCTGACAAAGTAAACGATCTGTTAACTACTAATAATTTTACTCAGGCCTTAGAAGTAGTTTTAGAAAAAATATTATGGGCCAATAAATATCCTTCTGACAATGAATATAAAGGGGTATTTGAATTTTTATTGCAAAATAAAATCACTTATGCCCAATTAAAGCATATCAATTTTGGTCTTGATGTATGTGCTAAAATTGGTTTAGTTACTTCTCTTACACAAATGCTAGAAAATGGTGTGAATCTGGATTATTTGTACGAAGGGGGATCTACCGCGCTAAATATTTCAATTGCTTCTAGAAACGAGTCTTTTGCAGCTTCGTTAATTCAAAATAACGCGAATGTTGATTTAGCGGATGAACAAGGCGTAACAAGCGCTCATCTTGCTGCTTCACTTGGTATGATTACTGTCCTAAGTGATATAATTAACAAATCACCAATATTGCTTACAGCAGTAGATAATAATGGTGCTACTGTACTTAATTATGCAAAATTTGGTGGGCATAAAAATTGTATAAGTTTTTTAGAAAAAGCTTTGGGTATTGAACCAATAATCCAAACCTTTGAAGAAAAATCTATAGATGCAATAGATGCAGCAATTTTTCCAGAAGGTAACCTTACCCCAAAAGAGTTTGATCAATATTGCTTCATACAAAAACAAATACATAAATATTATCAACTACAAAAGTTAAAATCCAAACAAACAGATAATTCTTTGGACATTAAATATTGGATGATAGAGCAACATGTATTTTCTAGTAATAGTGAAGAACTTTTTGAAATAAATACAGGAAATGGCAATACGACATATTTTGCAATATCTAGCAAAATAACTAATACGATTGAAAACACGTATGGAGCAGAGATTCTAGCAAAATTTAAATCTGCAATTTTAAATGGATTCGTAGGTAAGGAAGGCAAGGCTGGTATTAAACTAATAGACAAAAGTTTGTATGAGTTGAAAATATTATCATCCATTGGCGGTGAATTAAGGTTATATACTTCTAAAGAATATTTGAATTCAAATGGTAACAAATTAATTATATTTGAAAATGTAGGAAATCATCAAACTATTGCTAGAATTATAAAAAGAGAGACGATTACAACCATAAATGTTGAACAATTATTGGATGCCGATGTTGACCTACACGAAACAAAGCAAGATTGGAATGATATGGGTCTTAGTGGCGATCTTCACGATGACTGTTGATGAAGATTAAAAAAGGTATGAATTACACACCTAATATGAAGTAGTTGTAGTAGTGGAGATTTACAGATTAAATCTCCACTACTACATATTAACGTTCTAAACCACTTTTACTTCCACCATTTTTTCTGAATGCTGCTGCCTGTTGCTGCATCCTACCTACTTCTACAGATCCATAATTTTTTAAATCAGACTCTTTACCACCTTCGTATTCCTCAGCAAGCCTTTGTCCGCCTTCCATCAAATTATGTTTATAGTTATCCTTAGCTGTTTCACCAGCGATTCTTTTGGGATTCATGATTTTATAAATTTCATATACAACAAAATTTTTCATGATTTTTTTTAAATTTTTTTTAGCTTCAATATCTAATAAATGCGCTCTGTCTTTATTGCTTATTTTGCCCGAACTATGATCCAAATCTGTATCCAAATTCTGCATAAGTGTATGACAAAATTCCGTAATATCCTTAGCTATTTTAACCTCATCAGCATCAACTCCATCTTGGCTCTTTGCGGCATTTTTTTTACTAACCTTTAAATGCTCTTTAATGATTAAAATAAGCTTTGATTGTATTTCATTGAGATCATTAGTTTCATCAAAAACCTGTTCAACAGCTTGGCCTAAATCATCATTTTTTTCTAATTCTGTAAAAATATGAGCAAGCTCTGATTCGTACCTTGCTTTTAAAGAAGGATCTAGTGCATCTAAAATATTACCCTTGATGCTGTTTTTTTTATTGTCTTGCATAAACTATGATCTCTAATTTCTAAGCTCCACGAGCACTGCTTTTTTCTTTTGGCAACTCGATTTGAGCAGCTTTTGCCAAGTCCTTAACCCCTTTTTCAGCTATAATTTTTTGGGGTGCTGGCAGATTTTGTACAGCTTGTTTTACCGCCACACAGACACGTTCTATATCTTTAGTAGTAAAAACGCCTTTATCACCCACTTCTATAATTGCATTGATTTTTTGTTTATCTCCTTCTATTGCTGCAGAATACAACTGATTTAACTGCTTCTTAGCCGGTAAATCTTCTAACATTTCTTCTATTTGCTCGGAATAACCGCTTATCCCCCCTCTACGTCCTTCCATAGCAGATGCCATAGCTGATTTTTTAGGAGACTCAATGTATTCAAAGCCATCTACGTTCATATCACTGCCCTGAGTACTTTTTAATTTTTTACCAGCTTGAATTTCTGCTAAAAAATTGCCAGAGCTCACAGGTTGCACTCTCTCGACAGTTTGCTTAGGCGGCCCTATTGACTCTGTTGCAGGTGACTCTACATGAACTGTAGCCGCTTCCTTGACCAGAGGCTTAGCCTCGGACTTAGTAATGCTTTCTTGTTTTGGTTTTTCTACCGACTGCTTCGCTAGCTTGCTAGGCAATTCTTCACCACGCTCCACTCTAGCTTGCGTTTCAGACACTGCGGTACGAATTGCAGCTACATCTTCTGCACTAAAGGTATTTGCCATTTCCAATATAGGCTCATCCCACTCCTCATCTACCCTACCTGTATCTTGTTCAGATTTATGACTTAATAACTCATCTACTAACTCATTTTTACCATCAACCATAGCAGAATATAAGGCATTCATTTGTTCTTCTTTTTTTACGCCATCAAGCAGTGGCTGGGGCGTACCTTTATCTAAATTCATCGCCTTTTGCACCCCTGCTAACAATCCTGTACCTTGATTTTGCACAGGAGAATCTGTAGAAATATACTGATAGTTGTCGTGATCAAGAGACACTACATTTTTTTTCTTTCTTGCATCAGCCTTCATACGTAACTCATCGGCCAAATCCATAATCCCTGGAGCCTTTTTACCTGGTGAATTTTGCACCTCAGATATAGGTTGAGGCCCCTGTTTCATATTATCTGGCATAGGGGGTGGCTCTGGGATGTTATTCTGCACCCCTGTCTCTTTAACTAATTCAGGAGAATTAACCTCCACTTGCTGCTCTACTTGCTTTTCCTTGGCAGGAGTGTTTGTAGGTAGTTCAAATCTAGCAACCTTTTCTTTTTCTAACTCAGCTCTAAAACTCTCTAGGCCCTGGGTGCTTTCTAGCAACTGCTTTTTACCACCAAATTTGAATGCGTTGCTAATGACCCCTATTAAATTTGCCAAAAATCCTGTTTCAACTTTTTGCCCTTGCTGCATGCCATAGACAAAGTCATTAGTTGCTTTTTTTCTGGCAAATGCACTAGTTGATTGCCCAGCTGCTTCTGATAGTTCAGTTAGACGATTTCGTATATTCTGTATCTCTGTGCGCTCATGTTCATTCTTACTAGTTTCTTTGTTAACATAGTCACGTGTAATTGCACCAGGTTTAACTGGATCAAATTCTGCTATCAAGGCGCTTTCGTAAGCATTAAGCTGATTTTCTTTATAATCTAATAATTTTAAAATAGAATTTAATTGACCACCTTCTTTAAATGCATCTTGTAACCCTAATGAACCAGAGCGAGAGTTAATAAGCTCTACATTTTTTGCTAATGATTGCGCTAGATCTTGATACGTTTCCACTGAAGCCATATTATCTCTTGTTATTTAAATTAACGAAACTACATAAAGCTAAGGTTACATCAACAACAAACAACAAGTCAACAGAAGTTAAAAATCACCATCTAAGAATATATAAAATTAACTTTATAGAAAAATAATGTTGTATTTTTTCAAGTATCAAAGGATAACAATCTTGAATAAAACACCACTAAGAGGATGCTTTAAGAAAAGTATCATAAAAATCACTAGTAAGCTTTGCAAAGCTTGTGTTTTCAAAGCCTTTTTTAGGAATAATAATAAAAGCCGTGTTATTAGTATTTATAGATGAATTTTTTACAAGATTTCGTACTAAGTGCCGAATATTTCTTTTGATTTTATTCCGCACCACAGCTTTTTTAGATAATTTTTTACTTACTTTCATACCCAAAAACGTAGGGTTATCATCATGTGAAGCGATGTAAGTAAAATTGGTAGCTAAGATAATAATTAAGCATGACCCATGTTTTTTGGTGCCATGCTTACTAACAAGATCGAATTCTTTAGAATTTTTTAGAGAAAAAATTGCCACTCAGTTTTATGCAGTTAATTTCTTTCTACCTTTAGCTCTACGGTTTTTAATGATATTTCTACCACCAACTGTTGCCATTCTAGCTCTAAAGCCATGTCTTCTTTTTCTTACGATATTACTTGGTTGAAAGGTACGTTTCATAACTGAAAATCTATTTTTATATTCAAGAATTTTGTGCAGTTTACTCAGAATTACTTTAATTGTCAATTCTTATATTCTTTCCTGGCTAGTAAAAATATTTTCCTCTGATATGATACATTGCATAATCAACTTAGGTGCCCTAGATAACATGCTATTCATTATTATATTCATAATATTAACTATAAGTGCCTTATTATTAGGATTAATTTCCATGGCAGCTGGTGAAAAATTTCACAAGCTTTATGGTACAAAATTAATGACTTTACGAGTGTGTTTTCAGGCGATAGCCATCCTATCTTTAGCAATTACTTATTTAATAACCTTATATAATTAGTGCCCAAGGTTGCAAAGATTGCTCCTTAAAATTATATCCACAATGTTTGTGGATAAGTATGTGAACAAACTGTTGAAATACAACAATATTTCCAGTCAACATATAGCTATTGTATAAGTTGACTAAAAAATGAGCGCACCTCTACAACCCGCATAAAACTTATGAAGAAGCAAAATTAACATTTATATAGATGTAAAACAAAACTTAACAAAGGACGATAAGTGCTAATTTGTGCATAACTTAAGGAGATTTAAGCAGGCCACGTCGTTTTATTTCTCCAATTTAGAACTATTATCTTAAAATCAGACTCATAATAAAAAAAATATAACACAAAAAACCATTAGACAATTCAGGTGCGTGGTGCTAGGATGTTGACGTAATTATTCTGCCCTTTTAATCTTTTAAAACAAACAATATCACGAGCAAGTAAAGTAGGCTCGAAGAAAACTAATTAATCTTAAATAATTTCTGAGTAAGCTAGTTATGTTCCGTCAAATGCCGATTATTTTGGCGCTAATTATTGCAACAATAATTGCTTTTGGCAATTTCATACCAACTATTGCAGCTCAGTACTTATTTGGGATAAGCCTTTCCATTAAATCATTAATTATTTTTCTATTACCAATTATTATTTTTGGCTTACTTTACAAAGCCGCAGTGAGTCTTGCAAAAGATGCCTCAAAAATTATATTATTGATTCTAGCGGCAGTAGTGATTTCTAATACTATCACCACTAGCCTTAGCCAATTTCTCGGGATATGGATCTATAAATTTGATATGAACCTAACAATCCCAGATGAAACAACAAACTTAACTTCTATATTGCTGTTCGAATTTCCATCTTATATCCCTAATCATATTGCTATGTTTTCTGGAATTATATTTGGTATTTTGTCAGCAAAAATTATACCCATACATGCCGAAAAAATTGGCTTCACTCTTGAAAAAATAGTACATAAATTACTTGCAATAATAACCTTGCTTATCCCAATGTTTGTAGCTGGTTTTGTTATTAAACTACAACATGACGGTATAATCGCTCAAATAATCCAGGATTACACTATAATCTTTGCGATTATCGCAATCGCACAATTTGGTTATATAAGCTTGTTATACTTCGTTTTTAATAAACTAAATATAGCCCAAACACTATCATCCATAAAAAACATGCTACCTGCTGCTGTTAGTGGGTTTAGCACAATGTCTAGCGCTGCCAGTATGCCTCTTACTTTAATTGGCACCGAACGCAACGCACAAAACAAAGATTTAGTGCACACCGTAGTGCCAGCAACAGTCAATATTCACCTAATAGGCGATTGTATAGCCATCCCGTGTTTTGCCTTTGCTATACTAAAAAATTACGACATAATGCAGCCGCATCTATTCACATACTTAATATTTACAGGATATTTTGTGCTAGCAAAATTTTCAGTAGCAGGAATTCCTGGCGGCGGTATTCTAGTAATGCTACCAATATTAGAGCAATATTTAGGCTTCAATGCTGAAATGTTATCATTAATTACAGCCTTATATATATTATTTGACCCAGTAATTACTAGCGCAAACGTACTAGGGAATGGGGCTTTGGCAAAAATCATTGACACCATAACATATAAAAAATAACTGTACTTTTCTGTTTAACTTGGATAAATTAATATCGTATATTAATTTAAATTCCTTATTGATAATGAAAAAATTACTTATCTTATCGTTAATATATGGATTAGCAATAAACGCTAATGCATCAAACCCAGACTCAATAAAGCAACTTGAAGATGCGCTGATATCTAATACGCGAGAATCCAAAGCTCTTGATTTATCTGGCTATGATATGCGTAAATTTGGATCTTTAAACGGCTCCACTATCAAAGATAAATTAAATTTTAAAAATGCAAACCTAGAAAACGCTAACTTTGCAGGCATGGATATACGCAACATTCATTTTCAAGGAAGCAATCTAAAAAATGCTAATTTTGAAGGCGCAACTCTGTCTAGTACTAGCTTTATCAATACAAAGCTAGATAATGCTAATTTTAAAAATGCAGAGTTTGCATCTGTTATCTTTAAAAGATCTTCTGCTAGAAAGAATAATTTTGATAATTTAGTAGCTGAAAATACTAATTTTGATAATACAGATTTAAGCGGCTCAAGTTTCCTTAATGTACAGCTTACTAATGCAAATTTTGATCATTCCAAATTAAATGACGTCACTTTAAAGGATAGCACTTTGCATCAGGTAAGCTTCAGCAATATAAAAGGCAAAAAGAATTTTGTTAAATCTAATTTAAATACCACAAGAGTCAGTGGTTTAAGTTTATTCTAAAATCATGACATTTAAATTAAATCAGATACTACAACAAGATAGTGCTTTTATTATGGAGCTTAAACTATGCCAAGTAAGGCTGATTGATAATGCAGACTTTCCCTGGCTGCTTTTGGTCCCACAGCTCTCTAATCTAACTGAAATCACAGATTTAAGCGACAAGGCGTATGATTTACTAAATAAAGAAATCAAAATCGTAGCTAAAGCCTTGCAGCATGAATTAACTCCAGATAAATTAAACATTGCAACACTAGGCAACGTTGTCTCACAACTACATGTGCATATTATCGCCAGATATACAAAAGACAAACTATTCCCAAAACCAGTCTGGGGATGTGAATTCACACCTTACTCCTTAAACGCTCGCAAAAACAATGTGCACAGGTTAAAAACAGCAATAAATCATATAATTTGACATGCTTTATTATAATTTAGAGCTTTAGAACACTAGCAATTTGTTTCATTTTCATTATTGTAAGTGCATATATACCAGACATTCCATAACCTCATTCGTAAGCATAAACTAATAACTACTCCTAACTAGATACCACACTGACCACAAAAGAACTAAAGCAATGTCTAAAACCATTAGACAAGTGAACCTCCACGGGGCAAGCCCCATGGTATCAAGTCGGCGAGCCTAGTACAAGCTGCGCTTGCCCGCTGTCTTCTTTCCCCTGTTGCTCAATATAGTTCTTAATTATTTCTTCGTTAACACCTACCGTAGAAACAAAATATCCATCAGACCATATACCATCTACACCCCAATAAGCTT
>CAJQOE010000108.1 GCA_905479885.1 uncultured Rickettsiaceae bacterium
AGAAACTGGTACTACTAACCAGAACCTAAATATCACAAGAAAAGCTACAAATAAATTCGAAGCTATTCTTGGTCTAAGAGCACAAATGACAACTGCTATGGAAGGTATTGACGTAACTCCAGAAGTACACGCATTTGTTAAGCATGATCTAGTAGGTCAAGATTCTAAAGTAACTGCTAAGCATAATGGTTTGGTAACTCAATTATCGCCTAAATCTGCTAAAGCTCAAAAAACAACATTCAACGTTGGTTTCGGAGTTAATGCGGTATCTGGCATGTATGAATATGGTGCTGGTTATGATCTAAACGTGGCTGAAAAGTCATTAGGTCATCAAGGTACACTAAAAGTTCGTTTGAACTTCTAGTACTACACCTAAACTTGAGCGGTGGATTAAATTCCACTGCTTAAGTTGAGCAAATATTTGTTAAAAAGCCTCCGGAATATAACTTCGGGGGTTTTTTTATAATTCTTATATAATAAAGAGCAGAACATATGACAAACATAAAAGTAGCTGAATATATTTGGCTAGACGGCACAAAACCTACAGGGCAACTACGTTCTAAAACTAGAGTAATGCAATTACCAGATTCTCCTCAAATTTCAGATTTTCCTGAATGGAGTTTTGATGGTTCATCTACACAACAAGCACAAGGCAATGAATCAGATTGCTTATTACAACCTGTTAACTTCGTATTAGACCCATTATATGAAGGTGGTGATTACTTAGTATTATGCGAAGTAATGAACTCAGATGGTAGTGTACACGCCTCTAATACACGCGCCCTACTACGCAAAGTTTTAGAAAATGGTGGTGCAAAAGCTGACTTATGGTTAGGGTTTGAACAAGAATACACAATGTTTAAAAGAAACATCCCACTAGGTTGGCCGGAACATGGATTCCCTGGCTTGCAAGGTCCTTATTATTGCGGAGTTGGTAGTGAACAAATTTTTGGACGCGAACTAGCAAATAATCATAGAACTGCATGTTTAGAAGCTGGCTTGCTATATTATGGTATGAATGCAGAAGTAATGCCAGGACAGTGGGAGTACCAAATTGGTTATCGTGGTGCTTACGGAGATGATGCTGGCGCTTTAAATGTCTCAGATCATACATGGATTGCCCGCTGGTTAATTCACAGATTAAGCGAAGATTATAATATACATATCTCGCATGATAACAAACCAGTAAAAGGCGATTGGAATGGAGCTGGTATGCACACAAACTTTTCAACAAAGGAAATGCGTGATGCTGATACAGGAGCAGAAGCCATTAAAACATCCATTGACCGCTTACAAGCAAAGCACAAGGAACATATTATTCATTATGGTGCTGGTCTAGAGGAGCGTCTCACTGGTCAACATGAAACATCAACTATTCATGAATTTTCTGCTGGTGCTGCTGATAGAGGTAGTTCAATTAGAATTCCAGGCCCTGTGGCTCTAAAAGGCTATGGTTATATAGAAGATAGAAGACCAGGCGCTAATGCCGATCCATATATGGTTGCTACACTGATCATGTCTACCATCTGTGATATTAAAATGTAATAATCTACTTGCAGTAAGAGCGGTCAATCAATTAGTACCACTCTTACCTTTGCTGCGAACAAGTGCTTCATCAAGCCTATAAATCTAAAACCAAATCTATCAATGTAAATTAAGAATAAAAGCTTAGTTAAATTATAGATAATATCCCCACCACTTGTCGTAGTGCGCACGCTAAGGAATAGATATTTCTTAGATTACGAAGCCCTACCAAAAATCTAATGATAATAGATACTGTTCAAACTTTATTACTTATTATTGTTGTAAATCTTTGAGCTTATTAAGTACTGCTTTTGCGTGTCCCATTACCGATACTTTAGGCCAAATATAAGCAATCTTTCCTTCAGGGCTAATTAAAAAAGTAGCCCGTATAATTCCCATATATTTTTTACCGAACATAGATTTTTCAGCCCATACACCATAATCAGCACACATTTTTCCTTCTATATCTGAGCCCAAATTAAATTGCAGATTATGTTTATCACGAAATTTATCATGCGATTTAAGATCATCTTTAGAAACGCCTATCACTTCTGCTCCCAAAGCTTTAAATTCAGATAAGGAACTATTGAAATCTCTTGCTTCTACAGTGCACCCAGGTGTGCTATCTTTTGGATAAAAATATAAAACAACAAATTTACCTGCTAATTGGTTTAGGGTGAGAACCTCATTATCTGCTATATTTATTGCAAATTCTGGAGCTTTATCACCGATTATTAATTCACTCATTATTTATTTCTCTTTTCCTTTTAATAAATCATTAGCTAAAGAAAATTTATTATTTTTATCTATAATTACCCGATAAATTTGTAAATTTTCTAGCACTCTCTGTACATAATTTCTAGTTTCATAAAATGGTATCAATTCAAGCCAATCTAATACATCCCTTGTGTTCTTCATTTTTCGCGGATCGCCATGAAGTTTTAACCACTTATCTACATTATGCGGTCCACCATTATAAGCAGCAATGGCTAATATGTAAGATCCATTATATTCTGTAATCATTTGCTTCAAATAATTGCTACCAAGAGTAATATTATACTGAGGATCTGTAGTTAGCTTAGAAATACGGCAATGTTGGGCTATTTTTTTTGCAGTATCACACGCTGTGGCTTTAATGAGCTGCATTAATCCGCGTGCTTCTGCACTACTAATGGCATGCTGATCAAAAACTGATTCTTGACGAATTATACTATACATTAGAGGCGTCTCTATCGGTAAATTACTAACCACATAGGGGGTAGGATAAGCATGATTTTTTATAAATACGTGCTTTTGCAAGGCACTCTTTGCCATCCACGCCATGTGGTGTAAATTTTTTGACTGATTAATATTATGTGCAACGTGCAAAATATCAACCGTATTCAAAGCTTGGTTCACACCTGACTTAATATAAGTTTGACTAAGAGCATTTGAACCGTATTGTGAGACAATCAAAGCAGCGCGCGTAACGTCATTAGCCTTTGCATAAGAGCTTGCAGAAACTTTATACTGAGCTAGGTCTATATCATCTGGAAGAATCATTTGATTTTTCCCCATATCCATAAGTGCCACTTGACCATAAAATGTATATGGATATTTAGATGCTGCTAAATTATATAATCTCTCTGCAGTTTTGTTGTTATTATTGGCTTCATGTGCCCTACCCAACCAATATATACCTCTAGATTTGCTGATTGGAGTTTTAACTATACGATTAAAATAACGAAAATGATCTAATGCCAATGTTGGTTTATTTAAAAACCGCAAGGCTAACCAACCTGACAAATATTCCGCATCACTTCTATTTGCTGCATCATCAGTGAAGCAACTACTGGCTACCTTATACGCATCAAGATATTTTTTCTTTTCTATAAATTCTCGAGCCAAATAGGACTGGATTTTCCAAAAGTCATCTGCATAATTTTTTTCTGTCTGAACCATGCGGACCAAAGAAACAATTTCAGAGCTAGATGGCAAATTACTTTTGCGTGAATCCAAATATTTATAAATTAAACCTGGGGTGTAATATTTTTTAGCAATTTTTTTAAATAATATATTGGCGTTTTGTTGTTTTTTAATAAATGCAATTTGGGCTCTAAAAGATTGCTGATAGTATGAATTAACCAAGTAAAAACTATTTTCTGCTGCTGTAATTTCTTTGTTCTGCAAATGAGTATCAATTTTCTTTATATGATCCTCTAGAGCTAAATAACTCTTAAATTTCTGATAATAAGTCTTTTGATCAGCAATAGAAAAATGTCCTTTGTGCCAGCCTGATTTGATAATATTTTTCAACTCTTCTGGATCTTTAATAATAGAGTTAGCAGCAAGAGCATAATACTTATGTCCTTTTCCTGTCAAAGGCGGGTTATTTCTAAACCACTTTACTATAAGTTGTTTGTTGCTATTCTCATTTATGCTGCTTTCAGCTCTAAGTCTTAACAAATATCCTTGTGGCCAATGAGGGTTGGCGTGTAAAAACTCAGTGATTTTTTCAAAACTATTACCAGAATGTCGATGATCTAGATATTGCTGTGATAAAACTATTTTCTTCAGTGCCGAATCACCTGTTTTTAATGCCAAAGCATATGAACTATCCCATTGTTTTTGTTTCATCAATGTAAAAATTTTCGATGTATTATTCGATTGAGCAAAGCTATTCCCTACGAATAAAAAATTCATCAAAATAATTGACAGAAATGAAAGAATTCTCATAATTGGATCATTGGAAACTTATTTAATATTACTTAAATTTATGAATAGAGCATTTCTCTTTCCTGGTCAAGGATCACAAGCTGTTGGTATGGGAAAAGATTTTTACGATTCTGAGGATATCGCAAAACAAACTTTTCTTCAAGTGGATGATGTACTTGGATATAGTTTAAGCAGCACCATATTTAACGGCTCTGCTGAAGAGTTATCTATCACCACGAATACACAGCCCGCTTTAATGGCAACATCTATAGCTATTTTACGGGTCTTGCAAAAGGAATCAGGCAAAATGATTGATGAATTATGCAAAGTTGTAGCGGGTCATTCTCTTGGCGAATACAGTGCTCTTTGTGCCGCTAATTCATTAACGCTAGAAGATACGGCAAAATTATTACACATTAGATCATCTTCTATGCAAAAAGCCTCACCTCAAGGTGAAGGAGCTATGGCAGCTTGCCTAGGAATATCACAAACAATGTTACAAAATATGCTAGATGATCTAGTGGAAGATGGTATTTGCCAAATAGCTAATGACAACGTAGAAGGACAAATTGTTATTAGCGGACATGAACATAACATAGATAGAATAATAGCCACTTTAAAAGATACAGGGCATAAGGCCATTAAGCTAAAAGTTAGCGCACCATTCCATTCAAGCCTTATTAAGGATGCTGAACCTCCAATGCGAGCTGCTCTGGATGTTACAAATTTTTCTACTTTAGCTGTTCCTCTTATTGCTAATATAACAGCAAACTTAGTTACCGATACTACTCAAATAAAAACAAACTTAGTACAGCAAATCTGCGGTACTGTGCGTTGGCGAGAAACTATGGACAAACTAGCTAGCTTAGGGATTGACGAATTAGTTGAGATTGGATCTGGCCGAGTTCTTGCGGGCCTTGCAAAAAAATCTCCTCATAATTTCACTGTGCGTAATATTTCATCTATGCAAGATTTATCTGACTTTTTAAATAATTTATAATCTAATAAAAATAATATTTTTTACTAGACACGCATTTTTTTCAGTGATACAGTCAACTTTAGGTATAAATCTTGTCTGTGATTTGTATCTAAGGTTGACTATCTAGAATTCCCATGTTTAGATGGTTTGGCCTAGCTTTAGTTTGAATTATGGGAGGTTAGGAGAAGGAGCGGTGGAATGTATTTATTTACCTTTCCCAGATTGATTGCAACAGTTTCTGCTGCTGCTTCTCCGCTCTTAGAATTCCTATATATAACTTATAAAGTATTGAGTATATTTGTTGAAATTTTTTCTTTAGTTAGGTTAAAATGCTTATATAATTCAGAGGCTGGTGCAGATGCACCGAAGCTATCCATACCAAAAAATATCCCATCACAACCAATGATTTGATGCCAACCAAAGCTACTTGCAGCTTCAATAGCAACTACTGTGCGAGCATCGTTTTTTAACCCAAGCAAGTACTCTTTACCTTGTTTATGCAATAAATCCGTTGATGGAACAGAGCAAACACGTACAGATTTATTATATTTCTCTAATTCTTCTTGCACTTCAATTGCCAAAGACACCTCTGACCCAGTAGCAAAGATAGTTACATCTATATTATCCATATTATTTGCTTCAGAAATAACGTAACCACCCTTAGATGATAAATTATCTTGACCGCTCTGCCTTATTTGCGGCACTGCCTGCCTTGACAACACCATCATAGAAGGGGTGTTTTTATTGGCCAAGGCAATAGTATAACACTCTTTCATTTCAGTAAAATCTGCTGGTCGAAATACATTAATATTAGGCATAGCTCTAAATGATGCTAAATGCTCTATTGGTTGATGGGTCGGACCATCCTCACCAACGCCGATTGAATCATGCGTCATTACGTATATTATAGGCAACCCCATTAAAGCAGACAAACGTACAGATGGACGCATGTAATCAGAAAACACAAAAAAAGTACCACCTATTGTTAAGAAACCAGATAATGCCAAGCCATTCATTACAGCAGCCATTGCATTTTCGCGTACTCCGTAATGTATAAAATTACCACTAAAATCTTTTGATGAAATAGATTTGCATTCAGAATTATTCATGCCATTGGAACCAGCTAGATCTGCTGATCCACAAATTATTTTATTTGTTGACTTCATTAACAGTTCAATCATTTTACCTGATGACACCCTTGTTGCCTCTGGCTCGGATAGTTGTGGCAACAGATCCATATCTTTTATATCAGGATATTCTAAATAAGATTTTCTTGCCATTGGCAAAGAACGGTAGTTTTCCTGCCATGCTTCATAAGCTGAGAGGCTTTTTTCCCAAGCTTTTTCCCATAATTTTTTAAGGTCGTCGGCTACAAAGAATTCTTCACCAAAAAACTTAATGCTTCTTTTTAAATGCTGTATTTCTGCGGCACCCAAAGGCGAGCCGTGTGATTTTTCGCTCCCCTCTTTGGCGTTTGCTCCTTTGCCAATCAAAGTTTTACAAGCAATAAAACTTGGCTTATCTGAATCTTGTGCATCAGCTAGAGCTTGACGAATTTGATCGCAATCATATCCATCTATAGAAACTGTATTAAAACCCATGGCTGCAAATTTCTGCAAATGATCTTCCGATACAGACAAATCTGTACTACCGTCAATTGTAATATTATTATCGTCAAACAATATAATTAAATTATTCAACTGTAAGTGTCCAGCTAACGATGCAGCCTCATACGCAATTCCTTCCATTAAGCAACCATCACCAACAATACTATATATTTTATGGTTACAAATATCAGGCCCTAACTCTGTTTTGTATTTTTTTTCTGCAATGGCCATTCCTACAGCAGTAGCAAGACCTTGTCCTAAAGGGCCGGTTGTAGTTTCGATAGCCTCAAATAATTCGTGCTCAGGGTGGCCTGCAGCCTTTGAATTGAGCTGCCTAAAATTTTTGATATCTTCTAATTCAAAGCCCTTGTAACCCGCTAAATAAAAGAAAGAATATAATAACATCGATCCATGTCCTGCAGATAAAACAAGGCGATCTCTATTAAACCATTTAGGATCATGCGGGTTGAATTGCAAGAATTCAATGGCAAGAAGGGTCATGACTTGTGCAAAGCCAAGCGGCATCCCTGGATGTCCAGACTTTGCGACTTCAACAGCATCCGCAGCTAAAATTTTTATACAATCACTTAAGTTTTTTAACGAATGGTTTTGCTTTTCTTGAGAGTTCATATAATATTCCAATAAATTTTATTTTCACAAGATACTAAACTAAATTATTAAGTATGACAACTTTACTTTCAGCGCCTTTATTCTTTATAAAAACTTTATTTACTCATCTATGGTTATCCATTAGTTCAGTAAAATTCTACGAACAAGTTTTTAATTCTTACAAGGGATATGGGATTAAATACATATTAATTTTATCATTAATATCATCATTTTTTTGTACTATATTATTTCTAAACCATATGGATAAGGTGCGAGAATACTTAAGCAATGGTACAATCTCTGCAAATGTAGAAAATATTGACCACATTATTCAACAACTACCAGAACTTGATTATGATGGCTTAAAGATCTCTACACAAGAAGAGACTCCTGTGTTTTTATACAATTTAAAAAACCAAAAAATACTAGCACTCGATCCAAACAACAAATTAATGCCTGCAGATAGAACAAAACTTCCAATAATACTAAATGCACAGAAGATCATAATAAATTTAACTGATTCAGATGGCATAACTCGCAACACATTTCCCATAAATTATACACAAATATTCGGTGATACTCCACAAATTTTATCACAAACCATAATAAAATCGAGTTTGGCAGATATTTTTGATAGAGCTCCATCTATATTCATTTATTTAATTTTTCCAGCCACATCTCTATTGGTTTTTATCAACGCTTTACTAGAGAAAAGCTTTATTATCCTAATGATATACCTAATAACACGCTTTATTACTATAAATACCTCAGTCAAAACCTGCATCCGTGTAGTACTATTCGCTTCTGGTATCTTTGTGTTATTACAATTTATCATTATACTCACCATACCAGCCCTTAGTACTGTTCTATGGGGTATACAAACATGGGCGAATATTTTAATGATATTAGGGATTTTAAAAGCCTCTGGCCGCCCTAATATCTTTTCTAGATAGGGCAAGCCACTGCTTTTATTGAATAAAATATATCTATAAAACCACAAATTCCCAAAAATCTGTGCAATAAAATTATTTAAAGTTGTTATTAAGTAAAGATTAACCTTTGCGGGCTAATCTTTAGGGTAATAGTGGATAATTGTTTGTAACATAATCAAGGTATATTCTATATGGCTAATTCTGGATCAGGAAACGGAGGACCTACGGGATCAGGTCATGGTAACAGAGAACAATTTGATCTATTGGATAGATTCTCTAAAGTAAGCCAAGTAGATCTCAATGCCGATAAAATGAAGGCTGGGGATAAAGAAGCTGATGTAGAAGAACTATTAGCGACTGAAGATGAAACAAATATTATAACCGAAGAACTAGATGGGGCCGCTTCTCCCACGACTGCGCATGATTTGAATTTAGAAACTTATACTAATGATGTTAATGCTCCCATCCCTATAGATGAAATTAACAGTACAAAGAGTTCCAATCAACCCACCGCAGAAGCGGAAGAAGAAGCAGATATAAATCAACTTCTCGATACCTCTATTCAAAGCAACCCAGAAACTACTGATCAAACTATTTTAACATTTGAGTCACCTAGTAATAATCTTACAATAGAGGATGACACTCTGCCTATTTCTAGCGATGAGCCTCCAGTTCCAGAAATATTAGAAGAAGATGATGATGTAC
>CAJQOE010000109.1 GCA_905479885.1 uncultured Rickettsiaceae bacterium
ATAATCGATGGACCAAGCAAAGGCAGCGTAATAAATTTTTTAGCACTACTCTGCAATCCGGACGTAAAAGCTGATTATTATGCTTTCTCTGATCAGGATGATATTTGGGAAGCTGACAAATTATCTAGCGCTTTATCCGCAATCAATACTCTACCAAGCACTACTCCTATACTTTATGGATCTCGTACCAAAACAATATCAGAAGAAGGTACAGAAATTGGATTTTCCTCTATATTTAATAAAACTCCATGTTTTGAAAATGCTTTAGTACAAAGTATTGCGGGTGGCAACACTATGCTAATGAATAATGCAGCTGCAAATCTACTAAAACAAGCTGGTGTGCTCGAGGTTATTAGCCATGATTGGTGGGCATATATGCTAATATCTGGCGCAGGCGGCACAGTGATTTACGATAAAAAAACAAGTCTTTTATATCGCCAGCACGATAACAATCAAGTGGGTGAAAATACAGGATGGTCTGCAAAAATAAAGCGTATAAACTTACTACTTGCTGGAAATTTTAGAAAGTGGAACACTGCAAATGTAACGGCACTTTTAAAAGTAAAACATTTGTTAAGTAAAAAAAACTGCGCTATATTAGAACAATTCGAAAGTGCTCGTAACAAATCCTTTTTTCTAAGAATAATCGGGTTATGGAAAATTAAAATTTTTAGGCAAACTCCTTTAGAGCAGTTGGGATTAATTATTGCTATTATCCTAAAAAAAATATAAAGAAATTGTACTTATTATGACAATATTAATTACAGGCGGCGCGGGTTTTATTGGCGCAAATTTTGTTCTCAAATGTATAAAACAGTTAGATGAAACGATCATCAATTTAGATAAATTAACCTATGCTGGAAATTTAGATAATCTTACTTCTATTGAAAATAATAAAAAATATATCTTTATAAAAGGCGATATTAGCGATAATAAGCTTATTACCGAGCTTTTAACCCAGCATAAACCTAGGGCTATTATTAATTTTGCTGCAGAATCGCATGTTGATCGTTCAATCAGCTCGCCAGAGGATTTTATCCAAACTAATATTGTTGGCACCTTTAGGTTACTTGAATGTGCAAAACAATATTGGCAGCAATTATTACCAAACGAAAGTAGCGCCTTCAGGTTTTTACACATATCAACGGATGAAGTATATGGTAGCCTTAGTAAAAACGACAACGCTTTTAATGAAAAAAACCGTTATGAACCAAACAGTCCTTATAGTGCCAGCAAGGCTGCATCAGACCACATTGTAAGAGCTTATTATCACACCTACGGACTGCCTGTACTAACTACTAATTGTTCAAATAATTATGGCCCTTATCAATTTCCTGAAAAGCTAATACCCCTTATAATACATAATGCATTAGGTGATAAGGAACTACCAATTTATGGTGATGGACAACAAATTCGTGATTGGTTGTTCGTAGAAGATCATTGTAGTGCTATTCTAAGAGTGTTAGACAAAGGAGCATTGGGTGAAGTATACAATATTGGCGGCCTAAACGAAAAAACAAACATTGAAGTCGTAAACCATATATGTGAAATTCTTGACGACCTAAAACCACGACTTGACGGCAAATCCTATAAAAATCAAATTACTTATATAAAAGACAGGCCCGGCCATGATCGTAGATATGCTATCGATGCTAGCAAAATCAGCAACAATCTTTCTTGGTCTCCGGAACTTACCTTCGCAGACGGCATTAAACAAACTATTAATTGGTATTTAAATAACCAAGAATGGGTTGCTAAAGTCGCCTCTGGTGATCATCAAAAGTGGGTCAAAAGGCAATATTCATGAAAATTCTTTTATTTGGTGGCAACGGACAAATCGGTACTTATTTACAAAAATCTCTTGTAGGTCTAGGGGAAATTAAAGTTTGCACCAGGAAAAATTGTAACCTTGAAGACTTGCAGCAAGTACGAAAAATTATACAAGAATACAGACCAACCGTTATTATCAATGCAGCTGCCTATACCAACGTTGATAAAGCAGAATCTGACCCCAGCAAAGCCCAAGCGATTAATGTTGATGTAATAGAATTAATGGCTAACTTAGCTAACACTTTGGGAGCGTTGCTAATAAGTTATTCCTCAGATTATATTTTTGATGGTAAGAAATCTACCCCATACCTTGAAAATGATAAGGCAAATCCATTATCAATTTATGGTAAGACCAAACTTCAAGGGGAAGATACAGTTAAAAATTCTGGGTGTAAATATTTAATTCTGCGCACTAGTTGGGTTTATAGCCTTCATGGTTCTAATTTCGTTAATACTATAATTAAACTGGCTGGGGAAAGAGATAAATTATCTGTTGTCGCTGACCAATTTGGCGCTCCTACAAGTGCTGAATTCGTTGCCAAAGCTACGGCTCAATGTTTAAAAAATGAGATAAACGAAAAAAATATGGGCACGTATCATCTAGTATCAGGAGGTTTTGTCAGCTGGTATGACTTTGCGAAGTATATTTTAAATTATCTAAAAAACAGAGGCGCTACTTTTCGTTTAGATATAAATAATATTACCCCTATTACTGCAGAAGAATATAATTTACCAGCAGCAAGGCCACAAAATTCAGTTTTAGACACACAACTAATACAAAAAATTTTTGCTATCAGGCCCCCTTCTTGGCAAGAGCAAGTAGAAGAAATGTTAAATACAATAAAAATAAATGATTAATATGAACAGAAAAGGAATAATATTATCAGGTGGTAGTGGTACTCGCTTATATCCAATTACTAAAGGTGTATCGAAACAAATGTTGCCAATATACGATAAACCAATGATCTATTATCCACTTTCAACTTTAATGCTCACTGGTATTAAAGAAATTTTGATAATTACAACAAAAGAAGACCTATCTAATTTTGAAAGGCTGCTTGGCGACGGATCACAATGGGGGATTAGACTAGAATATGCAGTTCAAGATTCACCAGACGGTATTGCGCAAGCTTTCATCATTGGAGAGGAATTTATTGGCAATTCTCCTTGTGTACTAGCTCTTGGTGATAATATTTTCTTTGGCAGCAACTTCCCTCAATTATTAAAATCAGCAAACCAACGTACCAGTGGAGCAACTATTTTTTCTTACAGAGTACATGATCCAGAGCGTTATGGTGTAGTTGAATTTGACAAAAATGGTAAAGTATTAGATTTAGTGGAAAAACCACAAAACCCTAAATCACACTACGCAGTTACAGGTTTGTATTTTTATGATAAAGATGTAGTTCAATATGCCAAACAAATTAAGCCTTCAGATAGAGGAGAACTAGAAATAACTGATTTAAATAAAGTATACTTAGCAAAAGAAAAATTATCTGTAGAAGTTATGAATAGAGGATATGCATGGCTAGATACTGGTACACATGAAAGCCTATTAGAATCACATCATTTTGTTCAAACTATTGAAAAAAGACAAGGACTAAAAATTGCATGCTTAGAGGAAATTGCATTCAACAATAATTGGATAGATTTAAATCAACTGAAGCAACTAGCTGAGGAAATGGCAAAAAGCACATATGGTTTATACCTTAAACAAATTATTAATGAGGCTATACATTAATGAAAATAACAAAATTAAGCATTCCAGATGTGCTCTTAATTGAACCACAAGTATTTTCAGACGATAGAGGTTTCTTTTTTGAAAGCTTTAATGACCAAATTTTCAAGGAAGCGACTGGGATTAAGGTAAATTTCATTCAAGATAATCATTCACAATCCACAAAAGGCGTATTACGTGGTTTACATTACCAATTACCCCCTAAAGCGCAAGGAAAATTAGTTCGAGTCGTAAGCGGTGAAGTATTTGATGTCTCTGTAGATATTAGAAAAAACTCTCCTAGCTTCGGACAATGGGTTGGAGAATTTTTATCAGCTGAAAATAAAAAACAATTATGGATTCCTGCAGGATTTGCCCATGCTTTTCTGACTTTATCAGACACAACCGATTTCCTATATAAAACAACAGATACTTATTCCACAGAACATGAACGTAGTATAATATGGAATGATCCAGACATAAGCATAAAGTGGCCACTAATTTCCAGCATGAATATTTCTGACAAAGATAGACAAGGCTGTTTACTAAAAAATGCAGATTTATTTTAAATAATAATTAGGTTAGACCTACCGCTGTATTTTCTTTATAAAACTTCTACAGGTTTCTTATTCATGTGATTCCAAATGAGTTCGCTTTTCATAAGATTCTGTTGCGTTTAATTGTGCATAAATAGGACCTTAGGTATAAAATTAGTATAAATAAAGTCTAAAATCTACCTTTTCTCAATTTCACCCTGAATAAACAGTGGTTTAAAAACATTCATAGGAAAAGATGCTTGATTAAGAAGAATTAATACTATATAGTCCAGTCTTAAAATATATTAATTATATACGTAGGCTTTATGTTTTCTAAATTATATTCTTTAAAATATAATGCGACCACTATCTACAATAATAGCGCCGCTTATTCTTCGAGCGCGATAACTTCTGTAGTTAAAAATACAATAGTATCCACATCTATTATTGCAGCAAAAATTGCTATTCATGTTACTAGATCTGCTGTTGATGTAGCCAAAGATATAGGCAATATAATGATAAACACATTCTCTTCTCGCTCCCCAGAAGAAAAGAGTGTCAGCAAACATAATCACGATAATGAAGAAGTTTATGAAACACTTACAAACAAAAGTAACTATTACAAAAAGGCTGAGGCTTTTATAAAAAATACTTGGAGCGAACAAGATAACAGTTATTTGGATGGTGTCAGCAAGACATTAGGGGAGGGAAACCAACCGTTAGCTAAATTGATTATAGATCTTGCTATCTTGCCTTATAAAGTAATTAATAGCTCTATTATTGAAGTTGCTAAAATAGGAGTGAACGCAAATAATGACGGGATATCTGCTGCTTATAAGGAAGGAGTAAAGCATCAGGAAAATGCAGCTATACGAGCTTCTATAGCCCAAGAAGATACAGAGGAAGGTTATGTATTAGTATCTTTTAACCAAAGTAAGTTAGCTTTCGAGTATGATAATACTTCAATCACTGGAACATTAGGTGACTTTGTGGGAATCGAAGATAACTCAGATATGATAGAACTTTCAATAATAGGCGATATAGCCGCTGCTGCTGCTTAAACGATTATTATACCGTCTTAAGCGGCTCCCTACAGGATAGAAACAAAATATAGTATATATCCTGTTCTCTAATTATGTTTTTGGCATGCCAAGCATAGTTATAAATTTCATTTGGAATTTATAACTATGCTTGCTTTTAACTGTTAAAAATTATGTAACTTACCTTATTAGCTCACTAAACTGATATTTATTTAAGTACTAGCAACTAGTCTAGTGTAAAATAAACTTATATTTATAAACAGTACATCTGTACGAAACTCTCTATTTTCTAACAACAAATCACCATATCTTATTCATAACTCTAAGTTTAGTAATAATATTTTGTTACAAAAAATCAATTTTACAATTAATTCATAGGGCTTGTTGTGATTATGTTTGTACCT
>CAJQOE010000110.1 GCA_905479885.1 uncultured Rickettsiaceae bacterium
AAGAAATATTAAAAAATCGTATCGACCAAATAGCTGAAGCTAGAAAGGCAGAGAACAATAATGCATTATCTGGACAAGCAGAAAGACAACTTGATTTGCTAAAAGCTGAAATAAATAAATACTTAATCACTAACGTTACTGCAGCAAATATTAAAAACTTACCAGCAGTTCAGGCATCTGATTCAGCTGTATCTGAAGGCCTAGTAGATGGAGTACGTGCATTAGGCACTGTTATTGGCGGAAGAGTAGCGGCTGTAGGTCTAGGTACTAATGCCGGTGATCTATTAGAATCATATGGTGTCTGGATAAAAGGTAATTATACGAAAGGAACACAAAAATCTCATGGAGTTAATCCTGGATATAAGTTTGATCAAACTGGTGTTACAATCGGTGCTGATACTGGCGATGAATCAATGTTAGGTATTGCATACTCTTATTCTATGAGTGATATTAAGAATAAGACGAATTCATCAACTAAGGATGATATCCAATCGCATACTGGAACAATTTACGGTACATTTGCTGTTACTAATGAAGCTTTCATCACTGGTCAAGCACACTATGGTTTATCTAAGATTAAAAAGAAAAGAGCAACTGGCGATATAAACAATACTATAGCTACTGCAAAACCTAAAGCAACTACATTTGGAGCACGAGCTGAGGTTGGATATTTATATGCTATAGACCCTAATATTCATATAGTTCCTACAATTGGCGTATCTCATGTAGATGTGAAAGTTGATGGTTATACAGAAAAGAATGGTCTAAGCAGAACAATTGCTAAAAGAAAAACTACTAGAACTTCTGGTATCGCTTCTGTATCAGCTAAATATTTATCTGATATGGGATCTATGAAGTTAGTTCCTGAAGTACATGCAAATATAGATTATGCATTTAATTCTAAAAACTCGAATACTCAAGTTACGCTTATTACTGGTATAGATCCAATTGCTACTCAGGCACAGAAACTTACAAAGGGGTACTATAATGTTGGTACATCTATAAAAGCTATACAGGCAGATATGTATGAAATTTCTGGTGGATATGATTTTGGATTTGCTAAGAAATTCCAGTCACATACTGGAAGCTTAAAACTTAGAATTAATCTGTAACAAAACAAGCCACTTTAGTGGTGACTGACTTTTAATAGTCGTAGAGCCCTGTTTGTGTGAATATATTTTATACACAAACAGGGCTCTACAGCATCCCTTCTTACTTATATATCCCGATTAGAATACCTCTTATATTAATACTACAACTTAAATTCTCTATAGTGATTTATCACTAAGGGGCTTTTTCAACGACAATTTCTTTACCCTATTTCAATACTCTACAGAGCGGAAAATACTTCCTTTAATCAAGATCATCTATGCTCTTACCATGTGGCGTCTTATTCCATTCAAAAGGCGATACTAGTGTTTCCCAAATAGCTCTGTAACTGGCGACAGTATGTAATATGAAGTATAATGGCCAACACAACAAAGTTACCCATTCCACCAAAGACAACTGCCGGAAGGTGTTTTTATTTTTAATTAAAACGAAATAGCCAATCGCGTACATATAAGAAAAAGAAAAAATACTATTTACCAACCACATATAATAAATCGGATAATTAATATTGAACATCAACACTAATAACAGCCAAGGCAAACAAAAAAAGCTATAAGTCGATAATCCTACAAAGATATAAACGGTGCATATCTTAAGCGCGCTAAATTTACTCAGGTCTTTTTTTGCTTTTATAAAAATATAAAGTGTTTGTATAAAGCCCTTTATCCAACGAGCACGTTGCGCTATCCAAGTTGAGATATTAGTTGGTGCTTCTTCCATAGTCGTTGAGTTAATTAAATGCACCTTATAGCCGTTTAAATATAAACGTATCCCTAAATCAGCATCTTCAGTAACGTTATATGCATCCCAATAACCAACTTCTTTTAATTTATCAACTTTAAAATGATTACTAGTACCACCTAGAGTCACCGGAAGATCAAGTAAACTAAGACCTTTTAACAAATATTCAAACCATACGCTATATTCTATGCTAAAAAAACGAGTCAGAATATTTTCATTAGCATTATAAAAATTTAATTTAGCTTGCACACACACAAAATGTTCTGGCAGCGTATTAAAGGCATATAGTACTTTTAGTAACTGATCTGGGTCGGGCACATCTTCTGCATCGTAAATCGTTAAAATCTCTCCCTGAACGTAGGCCATTGCATAATTCAGAGCCTTTGGTTTAGTACGCGGCAAACTGTAAGGAACTTTTATAACATGCACGTATGATGGCAAATCCATCACTGATATAACTTTCATAGTTAAACCATCATCCGCTTCTATTATCAGCTTTACATCCAACTTATCTTTTGGATAATTCATATTAGCCATAGCTTTTAATATCGCGCTGACTTTAAATTCTTCGTGATATAGAGGTATTAATATAGAATATATCGGCATATCATCATTAATTGGCAAAAGTGGAGCTTCTGCCTCTTCTACGATTCCACGCTTAAACAATATGGCCTTTAGGATATTTTGTAACAGATAAGCGAAGTTATTTATAATACTGAAAGCATTGAAGAACAAAAACAAAGTAGAGAAGAATATCAGCGCTGAACCACATAACATTTGCGGATAATTAATAGTTTTAGCTGAAGCATTGGGTAAAACTCGCCTAAGATGGTTAATTGCATGATCGGTGTTTTGTAGAGCAAAGTCACGCTCGATTATTTTCACTAGATCTTTGTTCCTAACAAAATATACAGGAATGTCATTTTGGGTATCTAAGCGTTTGTCTTTAATTACACTAAGCTTATTTACAGCGTAACATAGAGCCCCTTCAGAATTTTGAAAAACAAAATACCCATCATTATAATACTCATTTACTTTATCAAAATGGACAGCAACAACTCCTGAACTTTCTGCATCTACAGCAGAGTACTTATAATCTTCAATAAGTGATTCAATAATGTTTTCATTATCAACCAATGACAACTCCAACATACACTCATCAGGGTGCATGCCACGAATTGCAGCAATTTGCAACAAACATTTCTTTATATTAACTATAGATCGCACCATAATGAAAAAATTGGTCCAGAAATTGTATATACAGAGTTTACCGTACTACCCTTCCAGAAATATCCAATCTGAGCAGTAAAATTTTGTACTTTTAAACTATCAAAATAAAACTCTTTTGCAACTGAAACTTGCTCATATATCGTACCTTTATGAAGAAAATTACTAGATTTCTTTTTTTCATACTCGCTATAATTGCTAATCATGAAACCATTTTTAAACTTAAAACCTTCAAGTAAAGAAAGTACATAACCAACAGGAGTATTAGTGCCTTCACCCCAGTATTTACGAGCCACAACGCCAATTTCATAAAATGATGTACGCTTTTTGCCTGCATGAGAATGCCCTAAAAACAAACCTAGATCTAAATTATAAACAGATAATTCATTATATAGAGAATAATGCAATTTAGGTTGTAGCGTGACTATAATACTATCACCTTGAAATAATTTATATTTATAAAATGACTCTATATCCTTGCCTACATAAGTTGCTTTTTGTGCAGCTTTATTTTGTATTTCTGCGAATTGATCAATGGAATAACCAATTTTCAGTCCAAAACTCTGACTATCCTTAATGCCATATTCTATTTCAAAACACGACATACTATCATCGCTAAAACTAGACATTTCTTTAGCATTTTTCCTTAATTTTCTTATATCAGTTTCAAGTGAATAAATGCTGTGTTTTTCAAGATCTGTTGTAATTCTATTTTGCTCATCTGCTATACGTATAATATCTTCTTTTTGGGAACTGAGTTCATGAATTATATCTTGAATTTGTACAAAAACAGAAGCACGATAATCTCGTTTTTTTTGCGAGGTAGGGTCAAGAAATGAAAAACTTGTAGTGTATTTATAATTTCCTGCTGCGGGTAGGTAAGCGCTAGCATATGATTTTGACAAACATACAGCAGACAATAATATAGTTAAACTGATAGTTAGATGTTTTCCTTTAACCATAAGAATGTTCTTTTAAACCAGCCTCCATCTTCATAACGGTCAGGTTTAAATGATTTCAACTTCACCATACCTAAGGCAGTAGAATATGTGTATGAATTATAATTTTCAACAAAACCATGGATCATTTCCGGCTTTGCGATACGTACTTGCTTCTGAAAAATTTCAGCAGCTAAACTTTTTATCCCGGGCAAAGCTGCACTACCACCAGTAATTACCATACTACGAGCTAATAGATGATCCATAGAAACACGATCACACTGTTTTTTTATATTTAGAAAAATCTCTTCCACGCGGGGCTGTATAATTTCCACTAACTGCTTGACGCTAATAGATAAATCTGGATTAATAATGTTATTAGGCTCAATATCACCCAAACGCACTGAGCTATC
>CAJQOE010000111.1 GCA_905479885.1 uncultured Rickettsiaceae bacterium
ATCGAAACGGAATTAATTATTGCTGATTTAGAATCAGTAGAAAAAAGGATAGTTATTTAACCAAAAAAGCTAAAACAGATAAGACATTACTTGCCCAAGTTGAGCTTCTAGTGAAATGTAAAAAAATTCTAGAAGAAGGGAAGCCTATCAGATTTATGGAAGGGGAAGTAGATAAAAAAGAATTAGCAAATTTGCAGTTACTCACTTCAAAGCCAATATTATATGTATGTAATGTTCTTGAATCCGAAGCGGCAGAAGGCAATGCACATTCTCGTAAAATAGCAGAAAAAGCAGCCGGTGAGGGGGCAAATAGTGTGGTAATTTCTTCTAAAATAGAAGCTGAAATTTCTACATTAAGTAGCAAAGAAGAAAAAAAAGAATTTCTAGAAAGTCTAGATTTAGCAGAAACAGGCCTAAGTAAGATCATAAAATCTGCTTATACTTTGTTAGACTTAAAATCATTCTTCACGATTGGGCCCAAGGAAGCTCATGCCTGGACATTTAATACAGGAGCATTAGCACCTAATGCTGCTGGCATAATACATACTGATTTTGAAAAAGGATTTATTAGAGCTGAAATTATTGGTTGTAAGGAATATCTAGAAATTGGCAGCGAAGCCAAGGCTAAAGAGCTGGGTAAAATGCGAGTTGAAGGTAAAGATTATAAAATGCAAGACGGTGACGTAGTACATTTTAGGTTTAATGTATAGTTTATGAAAGTAATAGGGCAGATACCTCAAGTTTTATTATATTGTTTAATATCTCTTTCTACCCTAACTGAGACTATATATTCTGCTGCTTTACCTGAAATAGCACAGCAATTAAATACTGAAGGTAGTGTTGCCCAACTTTCTACTACAGCCTATTATATAGGTTTTGCTGTTGGAATATTTACCCTTGGTAGAATTTCTGATATGTATGGTCGACGCCCTGTAGTTTTATTTGGCATTTCTTTTTATATAGTTGCTACTTTTTTAATTAGCCTATCTACTAACATAGAGTTTTTTATCACCATGCGTATATTCCAAGCATATGGTGCTAGTGTTGGTTCGGTAATAGCGCAATCTATGGCACGAGACTCTTATAGAGGCTGGGAACTTTCATATATATATGCAAGCGTCTCTATGATTATGTCTATCGTACCCTCTGTAGGTTCAGCTATTGGTGGATATATCATAGAATATTCACAGGAATGGCAATATGTATTTCGCTTTTTGATTTTATTAGCAGGAATTTTGCTTTTAATTTATACTAAATTTTTGCCAGAAACTAATGCTAATATAGGTTCTTCTAAGAGTTACAAATTTCGTGGTGTATTGAAAGCTGCGATGAAGGATAAAATTTTACTTAGCTATGCTTTTATGGTTGGTGCTTATAATGGTGTGTGTTTTGGCTTTTATATACAAGCGCCTTTTATTTTTATTGATGGTCTTAAGATGCTACCATCTGGCTATGGTAAGTTGTTTTTAATATTAAGCGTAGCAAATTTATCTGGTGGTTTGTTGTGTCAATATCTAATCAAAAAGTTTGTGAATATTTTTAAAATTAAAATGTTTGGACTTCTTTTGAGTTCGATTGGCTGTATATCCTTGTTATTTGGTGCCATATTAATTACTGATAATAGTAGCGCTTCTTTTGCTGCTATTATGATTTTTCTACCTATGGCAATTCATCTTATGGGGCATGCGCTTATTGTGCCCATGTTACTGCGTAATGCACTCGAGGATTATCAGAAAGTTACTGGTGCTGCAGGATCTATTTTTGGCTTTTTGTATTATATGATTACTGCAGCATTTAGTTTCATGATTTCTACTTTCTATAGCAATACAATCAATAATTACGCATATCTTTTTGCTACATTATTAGCTATTTGTATTATTCTATTTTATAAAACATTAAAATGGCAAACTTCTAAAAAAGTTCCTTTATATTAATGTGATCTAATAGCCTCAAGCAATAATTATTTATTAAAGTATTATGCACCCACAGCTATGGCTTTCTACAGAGGTTTCTGCAGCAGGTTCCGCTTCTTGGCCTAATAGTTGAATTGAACTTCCTTCTTTTGGTAGTGTATGCAATATAATTGGTGATTCTGCCGTTTCTGCAGAACTTTCTATTTTTTTAGGCGGCGGCGTGAGTGTCCTGTGCAATGTAGGCATAGCTGGAGATAAAGGTTCTAGTTCTTCTCCATAAGTTAAAAACTCTTCTTGCATCAATTCACGAGGTATTAATTGCAATTCCTTAGCTTGATTTAGTGAAAAAACTTTTACTATATATTCATTGTTATAAAGTACTTGCCCTCCGACATCTATACCTTTAAAAGTTGTACCAGCTTCTAAGGTAATTCTAATACCTGGTGGAATTTGGTAATTGTCATCAATTTTTCCATTCAAGGAGATTGAATTTCCTATTTTTTTAGCTTTCATTTAAGTCCTTTATATTTAATTTATAAGAGTATACACATGGTACTAGCATCAAAAACGCAACAATCTCTTGTATTTCCAATCGTTTCAATTGGTTCTGGAGTTAATGTGATATCCTCTGTGGCAGACGTTATAAGACTACTAATGCTGTCTTCTCTGCTAGTTGGTGGGGAGGGGGTAAGATCATCTGTATTTCCAATCGTTTCAATTGGTTCTGGGGTTAATGTAATATCCTCTGTGGCAGGCGTTATAAGACTACTAATGCTGTCTTCTCTGCTAGTTGGTGGGGAGGGGGTAAGATCATCAGGCACATCAATGAACCTTATACCAGTTAAATCTAGTGAACGAGAAGTGGTAAATGTGTGTTGCTGCTTTTCTGCTTGAGCTTCTGCCTCTTCTGTTTGCTCTTCTTCTTCTAATTTAAGGCCCTCTAGTATCAAAGCTGCCTCTTCCTTTAATAATTCTAATTTTTTTGTTGTGCGATGCGTGTGTGTATCTAGTTGTTCCCGTAATTTCCTAATCAATAAGTCATCATCAGTGTGTATTTGTTTTATGACTGACATCAATGCCACGGTTTCCTGTTGTAATTCTTGATTTAAAGAAAAATCATATGGAAGTTGTTGTAATGTTTTCATAGGGACTCCATTTGCTATTAAAATGTAACCTTTAATTAGTAAATACAAGTAAGCAGTAGTTTTTTGCGTATTTAAGGTTTACTATTGTTGTATTACTATAAATTAAATTGTACAAAGCTATACTTAACAAAAGGTTAATTTTAATAAAGATAAAAATAATGGCAATCTATGATATAGTAGTTAAACTGAAAAATATTATTTTATTTAGTGTTATGATATCATTATTTACTGCGTGTTCTACAAAACCGGTATTAGGATTAGTTGATGATAACCTCAAGCCATGTCCGAATTCTCCTAATTGTGTAAGTTCGTCCTCGAGCACAGATAAAAAATCTTATGTAGCACCTATATTTTACAAACATACTAATGTTAATATATTAGATGAAATTATTGTCATTATAGATGCGATGCCAAGGACAACATTACTTACTAGGAGAAATAACTATCTACATTTTGAGTTTAGAACTTTTTAGGCTTTGTAGATGATGTGGAGTTTTATATTAACGCAGACAACTATATTCATTTTCGATCAGCTTCGCGCCTTGGACATTACGATTTTAATAAAAATTACAATAGATATTTGGAAATAAAGAAGAAATTAAGTAAGCTTTAGCAGATTTCTTATAAGCAACAAGATAAAATCCAAAAAGAAATGCAAAATGTATGTAATTATGGAATAGTGAAGATGAGGTGGTATAAAATGCTATTATTACGAATAATAGCAGGTTCAGCCAGGTCCAGTATTTTATTAGCAAAGGGTGCATTATAACTCAAAACGCTGAATGTTGAGATTAACTTTCCATAATATAGATTATGTAACTACATATTTTATGTATTATATGCCCAATTTTGAAGCATCGACTCTTCTTTTCGTCTTTTTAATATCCTTTCATCCTGCTTTTTCGATTATATATTTGTTTGTATGCAAAGACTCTAAAGTTATATCCAAGTTTAGTAAACGAGTCACCTACATGCGGGAGCTTTTTATAAACAAGTTTATATTTTAGTTCCAGTGATTTCACGATGTTATTAAATTTATCTTTTTCAAAATTTATCTTTTTCATAGTATAGTAAATCAAGTTGAGATTTGCGTATAAAAGAATTCTCTAATAGCATCGTATAATCGCTTGTAATTAGAAATTTTATTCTTAATCCATCGCTTCATATTAGCCCAGAATTTTTCGATAGGATTGAAGTCTGGGGAATAAGGTGGTAAGCAAATTACTTTACACCCCACTGACTCTATTAATGCTTTTGTTTTTTGAGATTTATAGCATGAAGCATTGTCCATCACTACAAATTGCCCTGGTACAAGTCCTTTAATTAAAAAATGCTCAACCCAACTATTAAAAACCGCTGTATTGTAAGACCCGTTAAATACCACAGGCGCTATTGATTTGTTATTAACGTAACCTGCAATGATGTTGGTTCTCTGGTAGTATTTTTCACTTTTCTTAGCAGGAACTTTTTTGCTTTTTTTGCCCCAACCTCTATGCTTACAAATAGTTAGTTCAATACCACTTTCATCAATGTATACAAGGTTATAAGTAGTTATGCTTTCTATTGCTTGCTTATAGTTTTTTCGTTTTTCTTCGCTAGCTTCCAACTAGGTAAAAGCTTTTTTTTATAACTATAGTCTAATTTCTTTAACCAATAATGTGCGCCTGCAGCACTCATTTCAAAGTGTTTTCCCATATCTGATAAGATGAAATTAGGATTAGTCTTTATATACGATGCAATATCTTGAGGCGTAACTCTGCCTTTTTTACCCCCAACTTTTTTAGCTAAATAATGACCTTCAAATTTATATCTCTTGTCCCAACTTCTTACAGTATTTGCCGATATTTCAAACTTTATTGAGGCGCTATTGCAACTATTACCTTTATTAACATAGGACATTACTTTGCTTCGAAAATCTTTGCTATATGATGCTGGCATTTTCTTTT
>CAJQOE010000112.1 GCA_905479885.1 uncultured Rickettsiaceae bacterium
ATATGTCGATATGTGGAAATTAGCAAAGGCTGAATCCTTTAATTAAAACTATATAACTAATAAACTAACTTACATCAAATCACCAACGTTAGCTAAAAATAGTTTAGCCCGATGTGATTTTGGTTTAGTAAAAAATTCTTCTGCTGGTTGATCAGCAAGAACTAAACCTTTATCCATGAAAATAATACGATCAGCAATAACTTTTGCAAATTTTATGTGATGAGTAATTACCACCATAGTCATCATATGTTTCAAATCATTGATAATTGCAATAATATCTTTGATAGTTTCTGGATCAAGAGCAGAAGTTGGCTCATCAAAAAGTATCGTCTCAGGATCCATCATTAGTGCTCTACAAATTGCTACACGTTGTTTCTGACCACCTGAGAGCCGCGAGGGTCTAGCCTCTGCTTTGTCTAGAATACTAAACTGATTTAACAATTGACGCGCTTTTTCTTCTGTTTCAATTTTATTACAATGTAATACATTACGCGGTCCGTAAGTTAAGTTCTCTAGAACAGACATATGCGGGAAAAGATTAAATTGCTGGAACACCATGCCAATTTTGAAACATAATTTTCCTCTGCTATGACGAGTCAATTTTTTATTATCGATCCACACATTGCCACTAGTCGGGTTTTCTAAATTATTAATACAACGTAATAATGTTGATTTACCGCTGCCAGATGGACCAATAATAACGATGGTTTCTCTTTTATCAAAAGTTAAGCTAATATCTTTAATCGCCGTGTGCTCAGCAAACTTTTTAGTCACTTTATCTAGAACTATCATACAATAGATAACCTTTTTTCCAAGAGCAATGCAAAGCTACTTATAACCAGAACCAAAACATAATACGCAGCTGCAGCTGTTAGCATTGGTGTAAAAAACATATATGTCTCAGCGGATACAACTTGCGCTCTACGCATTAAATCCATCTCGCCTATAACTGAAATAAGCGCAGATTCCTTTACTAAATTAATCAACTCATTTACCAAGGCTGGTAAAATGCTTCGAAATGCTTGCGGTATTATAATATCTTTCATGCGCAATATTGGTGTAATCCCTAAAGCCTTAGCCGCTTCTACTTGCCCTTTATCTACGGAATTAATACCAGAACGAATAATTTCCGAAACATAGGCTCCAGAATTAAATGAAAAAGCCAATACACCTGCTGTAAATATACTAAGTTTTATACCAAGCAAACCAGGCAAGCCAAAATATACTATTGTTAGTTGTATCAATAATGGTGTGCCTCTAAATACTGAGGTATAGCCACGCGCAAATAACCTTAAGGCTTTTACCTGAGAAATTTTACAAATAGCCAAAGCTGTTCCTATTACCATACCTAAACAAACAGCCACCACGCTATATTTTAGCGTAACAAACACTCCTTGAATAATAAAGTAAAAGTGTGGCATAAACTCTGCCAGTTCATCGTACATACTGAAATGGTATTTGAAATTGTAAACAAGTTGAATATAGCTTACCTTCATTAGGCAATGAATAAACGCAACCTATAAATTAATATGACTAAATCAGTTTTCAGTCAATAAATTAGTGCAAATATTGTCAATATTTGCTATCATGTTTTTAATATAAATGGAATTATAACTTAATGCTAGAAGAGCTCAGTCTAAACTTTGTTTTTCAATTTATGTTGGTTTTTGCGCGCTTGGGGACAGCTTTCAGTAAATTTCCAGCTATAGGATCACATTATATCTTTGCTAGGGGTAAACTAGCGCTTGCACTAACTGTGTCATTTGTGATGATGCCTATATTAACACCATATTTACCGCAATATACCGATAACTTTGCACTCAATACCAGCTATTTAGCGATAGAAATACTTATTGGATTAATCATTAGTATCGCGGCTAACATTTATTTTTTGTCATTACATTTTGTTGGACAAATACTCTCTATGCAATCTGGTCTTGGCTCTGCTGCGTTTTTTGATCCGCAGCAGAAATCTCAAGTCGCTATATTTTCAAACTTTATGTTGTTAATTGCGATAGTATTTATTTTTACAACTAATACACATTACCTATTTATACAAGCTGTGGCTGATAGTTACAGTAAGTTTCCTCCAGGAGAATTAATCAATTCTGGTGATATAAGTAAGTTTGTTTCATTCGTGCTCAATGATAGTTTTATTCTATCTTTCAAAATAGTCTCGCCATTTTTGGTAGTTGGGTTAGCTATCATGACAGGAAGTGGGTTATTAGCGCGTTTAATGCCTAATTTACAAGTATTCTTTGTAATCACACCTGCGCAAATTCTAATAATGTTTGGCACTATGTATATAGTTATACAAGCTATAATGAATAAAATTGTAGTAGCGATAAACCAAAGTCTTAATATTTCTGGTTTTTAAAATATTAGCTATTAATATTTTTTGTCTTATTTGAAGAGTTTAACTTGGAACTTTGATGTATACCTTTTTTTAAACGTCTCAAACTATCATACTCTTTTTTGCGTCCACGCACGATAGAATAAACCATCTTAGCCACAGAAGTTCTTTGATGAATTTGTTTAACTATTTGGTTTTTTAAGTGAATCTGCAATCCTGATAAATTTTGCTCACTCAATAATTGTTTATATAAAGCATCAAGTTGAAATGCATTGCACATAGACACTATCTTTTGCACTATAATTTGCACATAATCGGAAGCAAATTTAATATCATAACCTATAGCTAGTTTTTTAAAATCAAGTGAGGTTATTTTATTAAGCACCCCTTTGCCAAGAAATATTTCTATAAAATTAAGTTGCTGAAATTGCTCTTTAACCTCTGACCTATATTTAGCCATTTTACGCAACTTTTCAATAGAGTTTGAAAGGTTAGGAAGATAAAAATCATGAGCTACTTTAGCTGCAAAAACTGACTGCAAATATTGTTTGCTTTCTGCATTAGGCTCAAATAATTTTTGTATATTGGTAAATAACTCACTATATCTATCCTGTAATGCATGAATCGTATATTGATCCAAGTCAATATAACGTTTCTGTACATTTGCATCTACAGAATGACCTAAACTTCCTTTTAAAGATAAAAAAGAAGGTTTGCATACACTTCTTTCTTGTTCAGACATATGATGTAATTTAGTATCAATTTTTTTAAAGATAGACAATAAAGCTGCATTCTTATGCAGGCCTAAAGCTTTAATATTTTCTGGATGCTTAGCTAATAATTGTATTAGTTTATGTACAAAGTTAACGTTATTGATTAAATATGCCTCAACAATAGAAAATTCTAGCGCCTCAATCTGATGCATCATTGCATCGTGGCTTTGAAATCTATTTAATAAATCATAACCAGAATCTGTTAGTCTATTGTAACTATACCGGAACTGGGACTCTTCATGCATTTTATGCATGAGCTGCACGATAAATGCACAATTCCATTCATAATTTTTTAGACGATCATATAAATGTATTAACTGTTCATCCGTTAAATGCTTCAATACGGAAGTTTTTTGAGTTAGTAACTCAATAATTCGCTCGAATGCTACATCTATATTTTTTTCCTCTTGCAATTGCAAATCCTTCTGAGGATCCTTATGAAATTGGTGTTTAATTGTTTCTATCCCAGCTTCTTTCCTGTTTTCTATGCACCATACTTCTTTTATTAGCAACATTTTTTTAAGTAAATTTTGTTGATCATCTATATCTAAATTTATAAATGACAAAATTACAGATTGCGCCTGCAGAATATATTTAGCTTGCTGGTTGTGCGATTGCTCTGCAAATAGTAGTTGCACGTTATGGATAATTTGATACACATGCTTACCCAGCATATCAAGATCCTTATACTCACATCCAGTATCAAATTTAGTCTGTTTTAAAAATAAAAATATTTCATCGATATTAGCTTTAAACTTTTCAACAATAGTCTGTTTTGTGCCATCCGCATCAAACATTCTGAGGTATTTAACCTTGTGAGTTCTAAGGCAATCTATAAGGTCTTCACGGTGCATTTTGCTTAAAAAAGCTAAAAACTTCTTGTTTTGATATAACAATGTAACGATCTGCTGAGCAAAAATAAGTTCACCCTTAACCCCATTTTCTAAAAAAGAATTAATATGGCTCATGCTTAAATTATGAGCCAATTCTTTTAATTCCAACTTTATATCAATACTCTGTAGCACAAAATTCCCTTTATAAAAAACAATATATTTCCCCAAAACTAACCTTTAGAGAAAAGATATTACAATTTCATTTAAAATGCTAGAGTTATTAACCTAAACCTCTTTTGTTAACAATCAGTTGATTGGTCTGCAGCATTATCTCTTGCCTTATTATAGTTATTCTCTAGAATCAAATTTTCGAAATCAACATACTAATTATTGCCATGGCAGGACATTCAAAGTTTAAGAATATACAGCATCGCAAAGGTGCTCAGGACAAAAAAAGAGCAAAAGTATTTACGAAATTAGTTCGTGAAATTATTACAGCCGCAAAAATTGGTGGCATAGATCCTCATAACAACCCACGTCTTAGATCTGGTATCTCTGCAGCTAGAAGCCAAAATTTACCGAAAGACAGGATAGACAAAGCTCTAGCACAAGCTTCTGATCCATCAGACACTGATAACTACACAGAAATTCGCTAT
>CAJQOE010000113.1 GCA_905479885.1 uncultured Rickettsiaceae bacterium
CAATGATGTAGTCGGCCTACCATTTTACAAAATGTATGGCCCTTCTTATCCAGATGGTATAAAATTACCAATAATGCTTACATACGAGGATATAAAGCATGCTATTGAGTATGTTAATAGATGATGCTTTTTAAAAAGAATCATCCCAACCAAGGCGCATCTTAAGGGTCACAGTAAAAGCGGTAAATATTCCTGTGACCCTTAAGATGCGCCTTGGTTGGGATGATTCTTCTTTAAATGCTCCTATACTAGCAAAAATTGCTGAAGATGTGGGCATTAAAATGATTACTATTCATGGTCGTACTAGATGCCAATTTTATAAGGGAAGTGCTGATTGGAAAGCTATTTCGTTAGTTAAAGAAGCGGTTAAAGTACCAGTTATTGCTAATGGTGATATAGTATGTATAGGAAGCGCGATTGAGGCTTTAAAGCAATCAAAAGCTGATGGTATTATGATTGGAAGGGGGTGTTATGGTAAGCCTTGGTTAATTTCACAAGTGGCACATTTCCTAATAAACGGAGAAAAGTTACCTGATCCTAGTTTAGAAGTGCAATTAAATGTTGTGCTAGGTCATTACGATGCCATGATAGAACATTATGGTGACGATATAGGTGTAAAAATGGCCAGAAAACATTTAGGGTGGTATAGTAGTGGGATGCCAAATTCTGGAGAGTTCCGTGCTAGCATTAATCAACTGAACGATAGCATAGACGTTAAAAACAAAATCAACGAATTTTATGGACCGTTAATTGAGTGCGTATAAAACATGAATAATAAAGACAATAAGACTCTGTCTACTGCTATTGAAGATAGACTGGATAAATTTTTTGAAATGCATGCTGGTGATTGTCCGGAATCTGGTTTGTATGAAAGAGTTATAAATGAAGTTGAAAAAGTTTTGATTAAGAAAACTTTACATCATGTAGATGGTGTGCAAGTTAAAGCATCAAAAATCCTTGGCATTAATCGTAATACTCTGCGCAAAAAAATGCACGCTCTAAAGATTAGTTAAATAATTTTAGGCTAACTATTTATGTTTAATAATTTTTTAAAAAAGTTTCCGCAGCGCATATTTAGTAAAAATTTACTTTATGTATTGGCTGTAATAGCGCTCGTTTTGTTGTTGGTTAATACCTTTTTTGTTTACGAAGATTCTTTTTTAAAAAAAACTGATCCGGCTTATATTTTAAGTTTTTTGCTAGTTAGTTTGGTTGCTATCTTGATATTATGTGTATTCATTGTTAGCAGCAGAGTATCATCAATAGTTACTTTAGTAAGGGGCGGGGAGAGACGTGTTTCAAAATTAAGAAAGCGAATAATTATTGCTTTTAGTATTGGAGCCGCGTTACCTACAATTATTGTAGCAATATTTTCTACTTATTTCTTTAATTTTGGAATAGAAGCTTGGTTTGATCAAAAAATTTCAAAAGTACTTGATCAATCAATCCATGTTGGAGAATCGTATGTATCAGAGCACGTGTTGCAGATAAAAGAAACAGCAATATCTGTCTCTGATGATTTGAGTGCCATGTATTATGACCTTATTCATAGTCCTGAATTATTTTCTAAGGTATTGAATGCACAAGCAGAAATGCGTTCAATAGATGAAGCTATAGTTTTTCAGAAGGATACTAATACTATTGTAGCGCAAACAACATTAAGTTTTTCTTTGTCCTTTACCACAATACCTTTACATATAATAGAGCGCGCTGATCGTGGGGAGATAGTGCAAATTACCTCAGATCCAACCAAAATCCGTATCCTGATTAAGTTGCGTGATTATAACGATACTTATCTTCTAATAGGTAGGTTAATTGATGCTAATATTATTGATCATATAAATAAAACTAATGGTACGGCGGCAGAGTATTTTCGTCTTAGAGATGAAATATCTTCTTTGCAGATTAAGTTCTCTATGGTCTTTATTTTACTTAGTTTAATTTTGTTATTAGCTGCTACTATATGGGGACAGAGGTTTGCAGAACGTATTGTGCGCCCGATTAGGGAATTGGTAAAAGCAGCAGAGCGAGTAAAAAATGGAGACCTGTCAGCGCAAGTACCTATTGAAGGGTTGAAAAAAGATGAGATTAAAGTTCTATCCTCCGCTTTTAATCGTATGGTAAACCAAATTGATCGTCAGCAGAAAGATTTACTAATAGCACAGAGATCTCTTGCATGGTCGGATGTAGCGCGCAGGGTGGCACATGAGATTAAAAACCCTCTTACCCCAATTCAGCTTTCTGCGGAGATGTTATTAAAAAAATTCGCCAATGAAGTTTCGGATAAAGAGAGTTTTGTAAAATATAGTAAAAATATTTTGAACCACTCTAACGACATTAGAATAATTGTATCAGAGTTTGTAGAATTCGCGCGCTTGCCAGCCCCTAGTTTTACTAAGTGCGAAATCGTTTCTATGATTAATGACCTTATAGAATCTAGAAAATTAATTAATGCTGCTATTAATTATAATTTGATGTCTAACGTGAGAGAATTTGAATTCGTGTGCGACATTGCTCAGATGAACCGTGCTGTTGTGAATTTACTGTTAAACGCAGAAGAGGCTTTTGAAGAATCTAGTAAGAACAAGAAAATCGATATTGAAGTTAATATTCAACAAGATGATGTTCGAATTATAGTGTCTGATAATGGCCCAGGCTTTAGTGCAAGATTGTTAAACTCAGCAAAAGAGGCCTATGTAACAACTAAAGCAGAAGGTACTGGCCTAGGGCTGGCAATAGTTACTCGTATTGCAATGGATCATTTTGGAGAAGTGAAAATACTGAATAATGAGCAAGGCGGAGCTAGAATAGAGTTAAGATTTAATGCTATAGAATTAAAGTCAATGTTAAAATGAATATTAAACTTCATTCATTATTAACCTATTTGTAAAAGAAATAGTGGTTATCTTGCATAATATGCGATTAAAACTGTTGCTTTCTTGTTGTTGAGAGGATAAATTTTTAAGTAAGTTACTTTATAAAGCGCTAAATAGACAAGAAAGAGCTTAGAAATACTTTTTTAACGCGCTATATAATTTTAGTTTAAGGTTAACAAGTTAATTTATAAAGACACAGGGATTAGACATTATGGCAATAGACGTTCTTATTATTGACGACGAAGCAGATATAAGAGATATAATTTCTGACATCTTAAAGGATGAAGGGTTTAGTAGCCGTTCAGCAGCAAGCAGCGAGCAGGCATTTAAAGCCATTTCTGAAAAAACTCCTAATGCAATTATTCTTGATATTTGGCTACAAGGTAGCGATCTTGATGGGTTAGGTATTTTAGAGATCGTTAAAAAACAATATCCTCTCATGCCAGTGGTGGTAATAAGTGGTCATGGAACTATAGAAACTGCAGTAAGTGCAATTAAAATGGGGGCTTATGATTATCTAGAAAAACCTTTTACGCATGATAAGTTGATGATAGTGCTTAAAAGAGCTTGCGAGGCTGCTAAGTTACGTAGAGAAAATATTGACTTAAAATCAAAAGTAATTGATAAAACAGAGTTTGTTGGTAATTCTGCAATCACTACTAGGCTTAAGAGTGAAATAGAGAAAGTGGCTCCAACATCATGCAGGGTTATGATTCATGGTGCAGTAGGTAGTGGTAAAGAATTAACATCTAGATTAATACATAAGAAATCGAAAAGATCTAATGGGCCTTTTATAGTATTTAGTCCCACCTCAATGCATGTAAATAAAATTCCACAAGAGTTGTTTGGGGATAATGAAAGGCATGAAGCAAACAGTTTATATGATAAGAGAATTAGTGTCCTTGAAGCTGCGAATAATGGTACTTTGTATATTGATGAAGTTAGTGACCTGCCGGCTTCAGCACAAAATAAATTATTAAAGTTTTTAAAAGATCAAACCTTAATGAAAAGTGGTAATAAATCTATCAATCTTAATGTAAGTTTGATTACTTCAACGACAAAAGATCTAGCGACTGAAGTAGCTCAAGGGCGTTTTAGGCAGGATTTGTATTACAGATTGAATGTAGTGCCACTTAGTGTACCCATCCTTGCTGATAGAAAAGAAGATATCCCATCGCTAGTAAAGTATTTTGTCAAGCAGCTATCAAAATTTTCTGGATTAAAAGAAAGAGAGTTTTCTGATGAGTCCATCGCAGCGTTACAGGCATATAATTGGCCTGGTAATGTACGACAGCTACGTAATGTTATCGAATGGACTTTAATCATGAACCCGCCTAGTGCAGGTTTGATGGAAAAAATAAAATCGGATATGTTGCCACAGGACGTAATTAATAATAGTGTAAACATTTCAAAACCTGACACTAATTTAGATATGATGTCTATGCCACTGCGTGATGCACGTGAGGTTTTTGAAAGACAATATCTAACGGCGCAAATGAATCGTTTTAACAACAATATATCAAAAACTTCTACATTTGTTGGTATGGAGCGCTCAGCTTTGCATAGAAAACTTAAAACTTTGAGTATTCATGCTGCAAATAATAAGAATATAGACGGAATAGATAGTGAACAAATATTAGAAATGGAAGGTTAAAAATATTTAGAATTATGCAGAAATTGCTTAGAAGAAATTTAATTTTTATTGGTCTATTATTTCTTATAGGATGTACAGAGGGCGAAAGGAGCTCCTCTGGCAACCTAACAGAAGAGCAAAGCATTAAAATCAAAGAATATATTGTTAAACAAATTAGCAGTAGAAATGCTGTTGATATTAAGGGAATATACGGCACTAATTTACGGGGGTTAAAATTAACAGGTGCAAATCTATCTGGTGTAGATTTGTCTGGCGTTGATTTAAGTGAATCCGAAATAGCTAGAGTTGATTTTTCAAATGCAAATTTAGACAAAGTAAATTTTTCTGGTGCTACTATCCAAGAGAGCGATTTTTCTGGCGTAAAATTTGATGAATTAAATGCTCAGAGAGTGGATTTTCAGGCATCTATTCTTAATAAAACTGAATTTATCAATGTCAATTTATCAAATGCTAATTTTGAAGAAGCGGATTTAACTGACGCTATAATTACTGACTCTAGATTAGATGGCATCAATTTAGTTAAAGCTATTATGAAAAACATGCAAATCAATAATGTTAATTTGCAGAAAGCCAATCTAGTATCAGCTAATTTATCAAATGCAAAAATCATAAATTCGGCATTTTTTGGTGTTGATATTAGAGATGCTAACCTATCACAAGTAGTAATGCGTGATTGCAGCTTCGAATCTTCAGATCTAACTGGCTTGAGAGCGATTGGAGCAAGTTTTATTAACGTTGATTTTATACAAGGAATTGTAGATGAGGTTACGTTTACTGGTGCTAAATTTGAATCAGCAGATTTTTCAAATGCCTCGATGAAGCGTGCGAAATTGAATGATGTAAGATTTAATAGTCAGTGTTTGTTTAGAAATATATCGATGATTAATTCTAGTTTTGCAGATGTTAGGATTCAAGACAGTGTATTTGAGAACGTAAAGTTTGCTGGATCTCAAATGTCTAAGGTCTATATGAATAATGTTAAAGGGCGAAATAATAATTTTAACAAGGTATCCATAAAGGATATGAAAATTTCTAATTCAGCCATTATAGATTCAATTTTTAGTAACGAAGATGGTAGTAAGCTAACATTTTCTAATGTTAATTTAACAGACACTCAATTTAATAATTATAATTTGGAAGATACCAATTTTACTAAGGTAAATCTTGCTAAGTCTATATTTAAAAATGCTAAGATTTACAGAACTAGTTTTACGCTTTCTGCTTTAAATCAGATAGCAATAATTAATTCTGAGCTGGAAGAAGTTGTGTTCAATAATTCTCCAGTTGCAAATTCTCAAATACGTGGTGTTAACAGCGTGGCTATGGTAGTAGTAAATTCTCCATTTACTCGCAATATTATGTTTAATAACAAAGGGTTGGAGCGCGTGGTTAGTAATACACCTATTACTAATATAAACGAATTAGTAGCAAATAAAGATTTGTCTAATATGAATATGGCATATCTAGATTTGTCTAAGATAGAGACTCAGCAGATAACTTTTAAGGGGTCTGTATTAAGGGGAGTTAATTTTACTGAAGCGGTGCTCAAGAGCTGTTTATTTGTCGACACAGATTTACGTTATGCTGATTTAACTAAAACAGATTTGAGTGGTTCTGAAATTAGGAACTCGAAATTTAACGGGGCAAAGCTAATCTCTACTAATTTGAGTAGCACTAATCTTAGTAACTTAAATTTTACTAGAGCACTGACGACTGGCTTAATACTTGATAAGACTCAGTTAATTAATGTGATTGGTATGGATAGTAATATTATAAAGAAAAAAGCTGATAATTAAATTAATATGATTTAGGCAATAATATCAGGTGATAATAATGCTTTTATTAGCTTGATCTTATCTTTTACTAGAAGTTTTCTTTTTTTTAGTTTTTGTAGGGTGAATTCTGAGAACTTAGTATGTGAGTCGGGATCATCAATTATTTCGTTTAAGTCTTGATGTTCCTGTTCTAATTCATATAAGTTTTTTAAGAGAGGCTCTTCGTCGCTGATCATTATGTTTGACGCTACAGATTAAATCATGATATCTGTGTATCACAAAGCTCATTGTAGCGCAAGTAAATCAAGCAAGCAACTTTAAATTAATAGACAAGATTAACTATAATCGAGAGTGGAATTTTTTGAAGAGTTTCGGCTGTTAATTAGTCGTTCCTAGTGTTTTGGGTATTATCTATTAACCAAATTTTTATCCTAAATTTTAGTTAATCTATGGCGTGTCTGCTCTAAGTGATGAGTCGTCGGCTTCGCTGCGTGTATAAATTGTTTCAATAGTTTGATATTTATGTGGACCAATAATATTATACAAGGTGCTAAAAATTGTTTCCGTATTAAATGTATAAGTTACGTCATATTGATCAGGTGGGCACAAATAACTTCCTGATGCAATCATTTTTTTTAAAGGAGCGGGTTGTATAAAATTTAGCTCATACATTTTAATAATATCTGGATGATTAATAGTGAAAGGAAATAGATTCAGCTTAGAGCTAGGATTGAAACGATATTGTGAGATAGTTGTGTTAGATAATATCAATAAATATTTCTTGGTTCCTATAGAATATTCGTCGATATATACAGTTTCTTCGTATAAAGTATGGTCTATAGATAAGCTAGTAAAGTTTACTGTACCTTTCATTATGTGGGTTATTTCTTTTGTACTATTATCTCTTACTTGACGAGATAAATCCCATTGGCCTTTGAAAAGTTTGAATATGTTCGCGTTGCTAGAAGGTAGGTTTGACATAAAGCTTCTTAGAATTTAATTAACATTATGTACACAATGTATATTTACTACATAGTCTTTCGTTAGTCTATCCACGTGGTAATTGGTAAATATATCATAAGTTGAGCTAGATGCATATGTGATACCTGCTTTTTTTAAAAAAGCTATCAATCCTTCGACTCCTATTGCTAGGGCAACTTCTTTTGATGTAATTGATGGGTCATTATAGGTGTACGTTAATTTTGCAGTTACTACTCCTACAAGATTGGAATTTTTGTCTAATAAAGGTCCGCCACTATTTCCATGGTTGACATTATCGGTAAACTCGATATGCGTAAGATTGTTCTCATCTTTTTTGGTAGCTAAAACTTTAGCTTCTTTGATAATATATTCACCAGTTTCTCCGCTTTCCAAGGGGTAACCTATGGAGAAAAGGATATCACCAGCTTTTATAGCGTTATGATTATTGCGCAAATAAGGTATTCTATTTGGACGGGTTGGTGATTTTAAAAGAGCTAAATCTAGTTCTTTATCTACCAGTACTAATTGCGCCAATGCAGGTTTTACTGCTCCACGTATTGCGATATTATGACAGTTTTCTACTACATGTCTGTTGGTTACAATGTTTTCATCATTGATATAAAATCCGCTACCTATACTTATGGAATAGTTTATACCCGCTTTTAGGTTGGTAAAGCGTAAATCATCCCATCTATTTGCTAAGCTGATATTTGGTAGCATTATTATAAATAATAACAAGCGACTCATATACGCGTTTATCCTTGAAAAACTTCCCATTATCATTTAAGAATACACTAATAATAAGCTAAAGAATACTTGTATGACTTTTTTTGAAGAATTTAAAAAGCGTGGCTATTTTTATCAATGCACTGACGAAAATAAGTTGGAGCAAAAAATGGCAAACCAGAAAATAGTAGCGTATATTGGTTTTGATTGTACGGCTAAGTCTTTGCATGTAGGAAATTTAATGCAAGTAATGATTTTAAGGTTATTACAACAACATGGGCATAAACCCATCGTGTTGATTGGTGGTGCAACAACAAAAATAGGTGATCCAACCGGTAAAGAAGAAACTAGAAAATATCTATCTGATCAAGAGATTGAATCTAATATAGCAGGGATTAAAGCTTCATTATCAAAGTTTATTACCTTTGGTGATGGTCCGACTGATGCAATTATGTTGAATAATTCTGATTGGCTTGAAAATTTAGGATATATAGAATTTCTGCGGACTATGGGCAGAATGTTCTCGATTAATCGTATGCTAACTATGGATTCGGTTAGGCTGCGCCTTGAACGTGAGCAATCCCTTACTTTTTTAGAATTTAACTACATGCTGTTACAGGCATATGATTTTTATTATTTAAATAAAGAGTATAATTGTGATCTTCAGCTTGGGGGAAGTGATCAATGGGGTAACATTATTATTGGTGTGGATTTAGTTCGTAAAGTTAGTAGTAATGAATCCTTTGGGCTGACTACACCACTACTTACTACTGCATCTGGTACCAAAATGGGTAAATCTATTGGTGGCGCAGTCTGGTTAAATGAAGAGCAGCTGTCTCCGTATGATTATTATCAATATTGGCGTAATACTGAAGATGCAGATGTTATCAAATTTGCTAAGCTTTATTGCGAATTCTCTGATCAAGAAATACAACTATTAGAAGAACTAGCAGATAAGAATATTAACGAGGCTAAGAAGAAGTTGGCTTACGTGGTAACAAGCTTATGTCATGGCGCGGAGAAAGCAAATACTGCGCAAGAAACTGCTATTGCTGTATTTGAAAAAGGTCAAGTAGGAAATGATTTACCAACGATTACTATTGAAGCAATAAAATTTCAGTCCGGTATTTCTTGCTTAGATTTATTTTTAGAAGTTGGGCTCACTAAATCAAAAGGTGAATCAAGACGACTTGTACGCGGTAATGGTGCAAAAATAAATGATCAGCAAATTACAGATGAAAATTTGATAGTTGATAGCAGCTCGGTGCTAGAAGGGATAATTAAATTATCAGCTGGAAAAAAGAAGCACGCTTTAGTGAAAATAATATAGGTGTTAATTTTGCATTAAGTGCTCTATTAAGCATAATCTAGCTGCAGGTTGTGGTTTGTTGGGAAATATATAGCGCTCAAAAAAATAAGAAGTAAGCTTGAATGCATCGCTGATATCAGTGTTACTAATCATGCTGTTTTCTACTAAAAACTTGGGTAGTTTTAGTAATTTACTTTCGTATTCTGCTCCAACCTGTTGTGACACAGCTCGTCCAGATTTAGGTGATACATAAAATAAATCTGTTTGTGAGTTGCTAACTGCGCAATGGCTTAATTGTAGCTCGTAACCAGTTTCTGCCAAAATGGCTAGTTCTAGTTGTATGTATTGAAATAAAGAAAAGTTTTCTTTAAAACCTTCTACAAAATTAAGCAAAGCTGGAAACAAATTATTGTGTGATTCACGTTCACAAAAAGATATTTTTAGCAAACTGACAATAGAATTAAAGGCATATAGCTTAGTCTTGTTCATCATGATAGGTACGTTATAAGATTTAATTAGTTCAGCTTTTGCCAGGCCAATATGTTCATGCAAGCGTGCATTCCAAAAAAAATCTACTAAGTTGCTTTCAGCTAGACTATCACCAGCTTTTTTATCGTATTGTTGCATTACACCTGAATAAATACCATGTTTTTCGGTAAATATTGTGATTATACAACTTCGCTCTTTGAGCGGCCTTTTGGAAATTATTATACCTCGATCACGAAAATTCATATATTATGGGTAGTTTATATAGATCAATTAACATTATAATGTTATCCTGGGATACTATTGCAAATTCATAATGAAAACAATGAAATTAAAGGCCTTTATATTAATAGTACTTTTTGCAAATAATGTTTTTGCTATCGACCAGGGTGATAGAAAAAAATTAGTGTTAGCGGCTGATTATTGGTGTCCATATAATTGTTATCCAAATAGCGAGTTACCAGGTTTTTTAGTAGAAGTAGTAAGCCGCTCACTGCATATTTATGGTATAGATATTGAATATCGTCTAATGCCTTGGAGCAAGGCAATGGATGCGATAGCAGACGGTGAAGTGGATGGAATAATAGGCATTAGTGATGTAAAAGGGCGTGACCTCGTTGCTACAAGGTTGCCACTTGAATATAGTTCTATCAGTGCTTTTACGCGTTCAGACATTGAATGGGTATATGATGGAACAAGTTCGCTTAGAGGGAAAAAGCTTGGTATTATAATCGATTACGTTATTGACGAGGCGATTAGTCATTATTTGGGTAGCAATTACCCATCTCATCCAGATTGGTTTATGGTGCAAGATAGTAAAAATGCGGTTATTGAGTCTATCGCAGATTTGATGGATGGCTATAGTGATGTGTATATTGAAGATATACGAGTGGTAGAGAGATACCTTGGTGAAAACAACCTTACTGCTATTAGGAATGCTGGAATAGTAAGTAAAAACAAGGTGCCAATCTACGTTGCGTTTTCAGCTAAAGTACCATCAATTCGCAAATATATTAAATATTTGGAAGAAGGTATGGCTTCCTTGAAAGCAACGGGAGAATACGATGATATAAGAGAAAAATATCATATGGATAAAGAAATATAATTAAAAAATGGATTACAAATTAGTCGCTTTTAAAGAAAAACACCCCTCAATCCATGAAAGTGTTTTTATGGGAGCTGGAGTAGTTATTGCAGCAGATGTGACCATAGCAGAAAATGTAAATATTTGGTTTAATAGTGTGATTCGAGGCGACGTTGCTCCAGTGGTGATAGGTAGAAATACTAATATTCAAGATGGTACTGTAATTCATACCTCGCGTTTTGATGGACCAACCTACATTGGTGACAACATAACAATTGGGCATATGGCACTATTGCATGCGTGTACATTGGAAGATAATGCTTTTATCGGAATGCAATCATCGGTAATGGATAAAGCTGTTGTTGAAGAATATGGTTTTGTAGGTGCTGGGAGTTTGGTTTCGCCAGGAAAAATTGTAAGAAAGAAAGAACTCTGGATGGGTAGGCCAGCGAAATTTGTGCGCATGGTAACCGACGAAGAGTTGGATTTTATGAGGGGTAATATACAAAATTATCTCGACTTATCTAACGAATATAAAAAAAATAATAAATGATGTTTTTCAGATCAATAGCGGCAGTGATTATTATGAGTTTAGCTTTTACTAGTTTTGCTGAGTATAAATATGAATTGGTAGAGCAAAATGGGCATCGTGTACATGTTACTACCCTTGACCCAGCTGAATATTATATCTCTTTTGTATCTGCGCATAATCAAGTTTTTGGTCGTGAAAGAGTAGGGGATATAGCCGAACGAGAGAATGCCCAGATTGCGATAAATGCAGGCTTTTTTCAGATTGCTGATATTGAGGATGGACGTCCTACAGGTACTGCTTTAAACGATGCAGAAATATTTGGTATACGTACAACTAAACATGGGTGCCTAGTTAAAAAAGAAGGCAAACTTGCTATTGAAATCATCACTCCTTCCCTAGAAGTTATTGTTAATTCTAATACCATAAAACCACTGCGATTTAATAGGTTTGCAAAAGGGCGTAATATTTTTTATTTCAATAGGGCCTGGGGACCAACGACTCTTAGTAGCTACAATGCTAGAAAAGAAGTGATTTTTGGAGCAAATATGCAGGTAGTAGATGTTATGGAGCATGGTAATAATAAAATTCCAGAAGGCGGCTATGTGTTATCTTTTCCTAAAAATACCGATTTAAGTTATATAAAAATTGGCGCGCAGGCTAACTTTAACTGGACACCTGATTATTTTGCTAAAGATAATAGTTTTGCAGTTATGGGGTTGCCTACTTTAATTTTAGATAATAAAGTTCAAGAAAATTTGTCTAATGATCAGAAACATGCTAGGACCGCAGTCGGGATAAAAGAAGACGGGTCTGTAGTTTTAGTTGTTGTAGAACATGCATATAAGAAAGATATACATGATATAACTTTGCAAGAGGTGAAAGGTATCATGGAAAATAAGAAAATTTCTTTTTCGGATATTAACGCATCAGAGATAAAAAAGATCATCTTTGAAGATCTAACGAGTGATGATCAAGCTACTGGCATGGGGATATTAGATTTAGCAGAATTTATGAATTCAATAGGATGTAGCTCAGCGATTAATCTTGATGGTGGCGGCTCTTCTAGCATTTATATATCTGGTAAATATATAAATGCAGCTATTGGAGACACCGATGAAGGCGCGGGACAAAAGATATTTCGTCCAGTATCTGATGCTTTGGTTTTTAGAAAAAAATAAAGCTCACCTAGGTGCTTTGCTGCTTTTTTGCCAGCAATAAAAGAACATAAATATTATTAAATTTGCCATTGTGCCAATAAACACTCCTTTGAAGCTATATTGAGCTGCAAAATATTTTTCCCATACTATAAAACTGGTGATACCCGCTGTGGATGCACAGATCATACCTTTTTTGCTGATAATAATATCAAATAAAGCAAGCACTAGAGGGGCGATAACTACTGGTCCCCAAAAGCCTGCGATAAAGATTACTAAATCTACTACTCTAGTAAATGTAAGTGCTATGATAATAGCTAAACTACCAATGATAATATTGATAGTGCGAGCAAGTAGTAATAATTTTTGTTGGTTATTTATAGAAAATATAGGGCTCAAGAAGTCTTTTACTAAAGTAACGGAGGTTATATTAAGATCAGAGTCGGCAGTGGACATCACGGCAGCTAGTAAGCCTACAACAACAACTCCTTGA